>JAZSKK010000240.1:0-6787 GCA_045534795.1 Clostridia bacterium
GGGTGGTCAATATCAGGACTGTTAACAGGAGGACAAGTCATTGTAGAGCCGTCCTTCATTTTATATCTTCTGATATATGCAACTCTTTCAGGTGCATATCCTACTATGTAACCCATTTTAGCAGGTTTGATATCTGCAATAGCTAATTTAACAGAATCTGCAATTCGTACATTCAAAAACTCAACATATTCCTTAATCATTTCTATATTAGGACTTTCTACTATAGTACTGGTCTGCGGACCTGTATGAGTGTGTGTAGCAGAAAGAAATATGTTTTCATAAGGAATTTCAGTCTTTTCTGCAATATAATTTCTGATTTCTGAAGCATATTCATTAGTAAATGTACATACATCAACACTGATTAACGCTATTTTTTTATCGTCGCAGGTTAAAATCATTGTACGAACTTCCAAATCATCCAAAAAGCCTTTGGCGTATCTTTTAATAAAATATCCTCTTACATCAATCCCCAAGGGTGGGTTAATATTAACCTTTGCAAAACCTACATTTAATTTATTCATAATAAAATTCCTTTCTGTTTAATTAAAATTTACATATTTCTCCGCCAAGCATAACCTGCTTAACGTTGAATTTATCATCTACAAATACTAAATCAGCAACCTTACCAGGTTCAATTGACCCGATTTCGTCATCCATACCAATAACCTTTGCAGGATTAAGTGAAGCCATTACAAAAGCTTGTGCTATACCGCAATTTGTATGCGCCATAATATTTCTGCAGGCTTTATTAAGAGTAAGCTTGCTTCCTGCAAGTCTGCCCAAATGATTAAAACTGATATCATCAGCATCTGCATATTCTCCGGAATTTTTTCCGTCATAGTTTGTGCTGTCAGTAATAAGCACAACTCGATTTATGCCTTTATTTTTTATAATCATACGTTGTAAATCGGAATGAACATGCACTCCGTAGGAATCACATATAAGCTCTGCATACATATCAGGGTCGGCAAAACAATATTCATCAGGACCATAACCGCGTAATCCACCTGCATCACCTGTTTGTCTACCTGTAGCATTCATAAGATGTGTAGTTAATTTTGGTCTGTAATTTGCCCCAAGGGCACGAATTTGTTCAGGGGTTGCATCACTGTGTCCTACTGAAAAAACCACATCAGGATTAACACTTCTTGCATATTCAACAAATTCCTTAATTCCCTCACGTTCAGGTGCAATAGTCCATAATTTAACTGCACTACCCAACTGGTCAACCAAAGGCTTGTACTTTTTTTCATCAATTTCGCCACTATACCAGGTATCAAGATTACTAAATGCACCGTAGTTAGTATTAAAATAAGGGCCTTCCATATTAATTCCCTTTATTGACTTAACGGTATTCATAGCTTCCTTTACATTGTCTATACCCTGTATTGTTTCATCATAGGAAAATCCGCCTGACCATGTTGCCAAAACGCTTGTTTCACCATGTTTTAAAAAATGAGCAGCAACCTTTTGGGGTTCATTAAATAATCTGCTTCCAACTCCACCATGAACATGTATATCAACAAAACCAGGTCCAACGTAGGCACCCTGGGCGTCTATAACTTCCGCTTCCTTTGGAACATCAATATTTTTTAACTGGTCAGCTTTTACGATTTTGTTGCCACAAATCAAAATACCTCCGTCCCAGATTATACCATTTTCCAATACAACATTTGCATTTTTAATTATCTTAATTTTCTCTGACACGATTCATCCACCCCCAAAAAATCAAACTTATTATCTAAAACGGTAAAAACCATATTTTTCACAACGTTTTCACTACCTAAAAACATTAGATTTTACGCCAAATCCTTATTAAATAATTTTAATACACATTGGTACCATTGTCAATACAAAATCAGCCAAATTATATATTTTATTCAAATGTATAAAGCTCTTGTGATTGACAAAAAAATGAAGATAATGTATAATTAATAGGCAGAAAAGAATAATACAAATGATGTGTTGTATATATTGTATGGATATATACACTGAAAAGAGAATCGGGTCAGAATCCCGAACGGTAACTGCCGCTGTATGTACCTGATGTTTTAAAATGTTGACGAAAGTCAGTCACTGGGAAACCGGGAAGGCAATTTTAAAACGCTTAAACGCAGGGTGCGAGTCAGAAGAACTGCATCATTTATCTATACACAGAAAAACAGCTGTGGTAATTTATATTACCGCAGCTTTTTATTTTTTCAAAGGGAGGCTATAAAATGCAAGGCAGATTTTACGAATATCATCCTGTAATATGCTTTTTGTTTTTTATAATAACAATAGCCTTTTCAATGTTTGTTTTACACCCTGTATTTTTGATAATATCACTTGCTTGCAGCGTAACATATTCTACTATCCTAAACGGCAAAAGGGCTATTAAATTCAACATTTTATACATGCTGCCTACTATGATAGTTGCAGTAATCATAAACGCATTAACCAACCGCAGAGGCACAACAGTCATAATGCAAATTACGGACAATATTACAATAACATACGAAGCACTAATGTTTGGCATAGCGGCGGCGGTGATGATAGCCTGTGTTATATGCTGGTTTTCGTGCTATAACAAGATAATGACAACAGATAAATTCATATATCTGTTCGGTAAGTGGATTCCCTCAGTCTCACTTGTATTTTCAATGATTTTCAGACTTGTGCCACGCTTTAAATCACAATTTAAAAAAACAGCAGATGCCCATAAATATCTGGGATATGATATATACAGCGGCAATATGGTAAAAAGGCTGAAAAGCCTTATAAAAATTGTATCTGTTGTTATGACATGGGCATTGGAAAATTCAATAGAAACGGCAGACAGTATGAAAAGCCGAGGATATGGACTAAAAGGCAGGAGTACATTTTCAATATACAAATTCAGTACAAAAGACCTATTTGCATTAATATATATTATTATATCAGCTTTATATATTTTTGGCGGAATATTAAATAACGGCATTGAATACACATACTATCCTAAAATAACTATGCAATTTAAAAACCCATATAGTGTAAGTATATTTTTTGCCTATGGGCTACTTTGTATTATGCCGATAATTATTGAAATATGGGAGGCTATAAAATGGAAATATTTAAAATCAACAATTTAACATTTAAGTATCCCGAAAGTGACAAACCAACTTTAAAAGATATAAGCCTTAATATAAATAGCGGTGAATTTGTAACAATATGCGGTAAATCAGGTTGTGGAAAAACCACTTTACTTCGTCAACTTAAACCGTCCCTTGCTCCTTATGGTGCATCAAGTGGAACAATAGAATTTTACGGAAAAGACATAAACAAGCTTGACGACAAAGAACAATGCCAGAAAATCGGTTATGTACAGCAACGGCCTGAAAACCAAATAGTTACAGATAAGGTATGGCACGAGCTTGCATTTGGTTTGGAAAATTTAGGATACAAAACTGATGAGATACGAATAAGAGTTGCGGAAACTGCATCGTTTTTCGGCATACAAAATTGGTTTTTAAAGGATGTTACAGAGCTTTCAGGCGGACAAAAGCAGCTTTTAAACCTTGCTTCTGTTATGGTTATGCAGCCTGATGTGTTAATACTTGACGAGCCTACTGCACAGCTTGACCCTATAACCGCCGTAAGCTTTTTGGAAACTGTATCCAAAATTAACAGAGAATTGGGAACAACAGTTATATTGACAGAACACAGGCTGGAAGAGGTTTTTCCAATGTCTGACCGTATTATTGTAATTGATGATGGCAGTATTATTGCAAACGATATACCAAAAAATATAGGTGAAAAAATCATTGACAAGCCAATGTTTAATGCACTTCCTACCCCTATAAGAATTTATTACGGTATTAAAAAGCACAGCAAATGCCCTGTAACTATACGAGAGGGCAGAAAATGGCTTGAAACCTTTGGTAAAGTGGATGAACTGAACATACAAACTCCTAAAGGTAATAACCATGTACTGATTGAATTAAAGGATATATGGTTTAGATACGAAAAAAATGCTCCTGATGTTGTTAAAGGATTAAGTACAAAAATATATTCAGAGGAAATTTTTGCTATTGTTGGCGGAAATGGAACAGGAAAAACTACCGCAATGTCTTTAATTTGCGGATTGTTAAAGCCTTACAGAGGCAAGGTTTTAATAGAAGGCAAAAGTATATCCAGACTAACGGATAAATTGCAGGGCTTGTTTGCAGTTCTTCCTCAGGACCCACAGAGCGTATTTTCACAAAATACTGCATATCTGGAACTTGCAGAAATGTATGATAATGAGGAAAGAATAAATGAAATTGCAAAGCAGTGCCACATTGAACACCTGTTAAAAAAACATCCCTATGACCTATCAGGGGGAGAACAGCAAAGACTTGCACTTGCAAAAATATTGCTTTTGGAACCAAAAATTTTACTTATGGATGAACCCACAAAGGGATTTGACAGCTATTTCAAAGAAAAGTTTGCAGATATTCTAAGTAATTTAAAAACCAAAGGTGTGACGATAATAATGGTATCACACGATATTGAATTCTGTGCAAAATATGCCGACAGATGTGCAATGTTTTTTGACGGCAGCATAATCGGTGCAGATATTTCAAGAGATTTTTTTGCAGGAAAAAGCTTTTATACTACAGCAGCTAACCGAATGGCAAGGGGAATTATACCTAATGCCGTACTTGCAGAGGATATTATTGAGGCATTAAAGGAAAGAGGGATTGATTATGAACATAAAAACCTATAAAAAGCCTAATATTTTCAATATAATTACAGGGATAGTTTTTTTAGCTTTATTTGTAATCACATACAAATTTTGTATGAACAGGTGGGAAGGAAACAAAAACCTGCTTGTACAATTTATAACAATAGCAGAACTTTTTATTGCACTGATAAACTTTTTGCCAAATAAAGCCCATAAGGAGCAATCATTAATCGGCGAAAAAAAATATAAAAAGCACAATGTTTTTGCCATATTATTTGTTATAATTTTTGTACCATTAACCATTTTTGCAGGAATGTATTTAATGGATAATAAAAATTATTATTTAATAAGCCTGCTTATAATTTTGGAACTGCTTCTTCCATTCTTTTTAAGCTTTGAAAAGAAAATACCTTCTGCAAGGGAATTAGTTATAATAAGCGTTATATGTGCAATAGCTGTGGCAAGCAGAATAGTATTTGCAGCAATACCTCAATTTAAACCTGTTATAGCTATTGTAATTATTGCAGGTATTTGTTTTGGCGGAGAATCAGGATTTTTAATTGGTGCGATTACCGCATTTGTTTCAAATATATATTTTTCACAAGGACCGTGGACACCGTGGCAGATGCTTGCCTTTGGAGCGATGGGTTTTGTGGCAGGTGTAATATTCCAAAAAGGCATATTAAACAAAAGCAAATTTCCCATTTGTATATTTGGCGGTATTGCAACAATAGTTATTTACGGCGGTATAGTAAACCTGTCCTCGGTATTTTTATACCAGACAAACCCTACATTAGACGGTATAATTTACACCTATGTAACAGGTTTTCCATATGATTTAATACACGCAATTTCAACAGTATTTTTCCTATGGTTTATTGCAGAGCCTATGATAGAAAAAATAGAAAGAATCAAGACAAAATATAATATATTAAACTAAAAACAAGGTGTGAAGTTTAAAAACTTCACACTTTGTTATATTTCTATTCCAAAATAAACTTATCAAAAAATTCCGGTCTGTGGTAATCCGGGTTTTCTGTAACAATAGGATAATATGTAGCATAATGAGGTTTTGATGTTTCATTTCCGCATTTATACAAATTACCGTACATTGTCTTTGTATGTCCGCCAAAAATTTCATCAATAAATTCAAATGGCAGACAAAACTGCAACACCCACTTTTTATCATCAACATAAGACTTCACATTAAAATACTTTTTATCCTTATCAGGAAGCGAATAGTCAGAACGAGATGTTCTTAAACCAAAATACATAGTTCCAAATGGATTAAATTCAAAATTAAAATATCTTGGGTCATTTTCATTAGGACGGATAAAAAATTCCATACAGCTATCTAGACAAACCGAATCATTTTGATTACAAAACCTTGCAAGCAAAGGCTTTTCATCAGTTTCAAGTTGGATATAAATTCCAAAATCGTTATACAAAAGCCTTGCTGTAGTATTAGGTGCCCAGCTATATTCAGACCAATTAATTTTATCAATCTTCGCAATATTGGCAGATTCCCACGCTTTGTCATTGATACATTTAATATTGTTTTGAGTTTTCTTAATAATATACATTTTTAATGTTCCTTCTTATAAGATTATTTGTTTTTGAAATTCTAAAAAGTTGTACAATTATCTTTTTGTGTTAAGCAATTTTCTTTTTCGTCAATATCTGTACAGCAACCATAGCTGTCACAAAAACCATACCAATGATGTCAGTTGTAGCTCCGGGGTATATTAATAGCAACCCACCAACAACTGCAAAAACTCGTTCATACCAAGTCAAACTATGAATTAAATATCCCTCTAATGCCGATGCCACTGCAAATATACCGACTAATGATGTAACACAAATCAGTATAATTTCAACAGGTGTTGTATCAATGAAAAGCATAGCAGGGTTTAAAGCAAACACATAAGGTACAATGAATGCACCGATTGCCAGTTTAGTTGCAGTAATTGCAGTTTTCATCGGGTTTGCCTGAGCTATGGCAGCTCCTGCATATGCCGCTAAAGCTACAGGTGGTGTTAAGTCTGCCACTATACCGTAATAGAATACATAGAAATGTGCTGCAACAATCGGCACGCCCATTCT
>JAZSKK010000103.1:0-2267 GCA_045534795.1 Clostridia bacterium
CCGCTTGGCCTCCGACTTGGGAATTGCACTAACAACATCTCCGCCGTTGGTAATAATAGGATGGATTCTTACTCTGTCCTCATCTTTGAATGTTTCGCGGTTAGCGTTTATGCCCATAAGACCGAGCATTGCGGCATTTAAAGCATTCACGCCATAGAACGGCTCGCTGCCGTGGGCAGCTTTTCCTTCGTAAGTAATTTGCTTGGTTTCAAAGCCAAGACTTGATACGTCAATATACACTTTAAAGGACGGTGTAAGTCCCTGTGCGTGAACCATCATTGCCATATCAATATCATCAAATTCACCTATATGTATAAGCTCCTGTTTGCCTGACATATATGTGATTTTTCCAGATTTTATAAGCTGCTCGCGATATTCAAGTTCTATAAATTCCTCTGCAGGAACAGCAAAAAAGGTGATTTTTCCGTCAATTTCATCTAATATTCCACTTTTTACAATACCGTATGCTGCCCCAATCATAGAAGCAATTTGTGCATTGTGGCCACAGGCATGTGCGGCACCGGTTTCCGGATTTGCAAGAGGATGCTCATAGCATTTTATTGCATCAAGCTCACCTATGATGCAGATGTTAACCTTTGCGTCTTTCTTACCTATTGTGCCTTTTACACCTGTGATAGCAAGTTCCGATTCATAGGGAATACCAAGCTTTTCAAATTCCTCTTTTACACGCTGACTGGCTTTAAATTCTTTGTATCCAAATTCAGGATTATGCAGTATATATTCTCCGCAGGCTATAATTGCTTCTCTGTTTTCGTCAATCGCCTTTATAATTTTATCCTTCATACTATTTCCCCATTCAATATAAATTTTCTGCAATTTGGCTCGTTTAGGGCATAAAGGTCAATGTCTTTCGTCTGATATATACATTCAGCACCAATCCTAATGCCATACAGTTGGTAACAACGGAAGAACCGCCGTAGCTGATAAAGGGAAGAGGTATGCCTGTAACGGGCATAATACCTATTGCCATACCAATATTTTCAAAGGTATGGAAAAGCCACATAGCCGCAACCCCCATACATATAAAGCTTCCAAGCTCATCCTTTGCTTCTCTTGCAATTTTAACACATCTTAAAATCATACCCATAAGTATAAGTGTAGTAATCATACACATTATAATACCGCCCTCTTCACCGATTACGGAAAAGATAAAGTCAGTATGCTTTTCAGGAAGATAACCAAGCTGAGTCTGTATTCCGTTAAAAAGCCCTTTTCCTGCCACCTGACCAGAGCCTATTGCAATTTTACTCTGTACAACGTGGTAACCGTATGATTGTGCGGCACTTTCAGGGTTAAACAGTGCATAAATACGGTTTTTCTGATATGAATCAAAAAAGAAAAACCATGCGATAACCGCAGTAATTACCCCTGTTATGCCTCCTGCAAGGATGTATCGCCAGTCTATGTTTGCAACAAAGACCATAACTATAAATATAAATACAAAAACCATAGCACTGCCAAAGTCGGGCTGTGCCAATATAAGTGCAAGCGGGATTGCAAGATGTAACAACAACAGAAAAATATTTTTAATATAATTTATATCGTGTTTTATGGTATCCAGATGTTTTGCAAATGTTATTATAAAACAGATTTTCACAATTTCCGCAGGCTGTACACCTATTCCGCCAAAGCGTATCCAGCCTTTAGTGCCTGTAGATTCCTCTCCTATACCTATTACCAGCACTAAAATAAGCAAAAATATGGATAAGCCTGCAAAGAATTTCCATAATTCCGTCAGGTCCTCGTAATCGATATAAGTAATTATAAACATAAGTACAAGGCCTAAAAAAATACCTACACCTTGTACGATGATATATTTAAGATTGCCATCCATAGACCTTGTAGCACTGTAAATGAAAACAAGACCTATGATTACTGCGGCAAAAAATAAAATCATGAGTATTTTATCGTATTTTTTTATGTTTTCTGTAAATATACTCAAATAATCGACCTCGTAGCTTTTTTATATATTAGAGTATACCACAAAATTTTGAAAAAAACAATAGACGAAATCAAAAATATATTATATAATGTATATAAGTAAGTGTAAGAGGTGATGTATAATGGCTAAATTATTCCGTGGCGCATTATTTGGTTATAACAAAAAGGATGTTAAAAATTATGTTGAGGAAATCAGTGCTAACTTTGCTGAACAGCTTGACGGGTTAAAGGCAGAAATTGAAATGCTTAACGGCCAAAAAGCAGAGCTTGATGAAGTCGGAGGCCAAGCGGTCTTAGGAAGACAA
>JAZSKK010000223.1:0-1524 GCA_045534795.1 Clostridia bacterium
TATTGGGTGGTCAATATCAGGACTGTTAACAGGAGGACAAGTCATTGTAGAGCCGTCCTTCATTTTATATCTTCTGATATATGCAACTCTTTCAGGTGCATATCCTACTATGTAACCCATTTTTGCAGGCTTTAAATCATCTAATGCAAGCTTTACAGCATTGGTAATTTTTGTCTTTATAAATTCAAGATTTTTTGCAATTACTTCTTCATCTGCTTCAAATCCGCCAAATAGTTCAATAAGGGGACCTGTATGAGTATGAGTTGCAGAAATAAAAATATCATCCTTGCAAATACCTGTATTTTTTTCAACAAGCTCACATATATCCTTTGTTGCATCGGTTGAAACATAACAAAGGTCAACGCTGATAAGTGCAATTTTTTTATCCTCAAGGCTTAATAACAATACGCTTGCTTCCAAATCATCTAAAAATCCCTCTGCAAACCTTGGAACAAAATATCCTGATACCCCAATTCCCAAAGGAGGATTAATATTAACCTTTGCAAAGCCTACATTTAATTTTTTCATAACCATTACCTCATTAATAACCGAAAATTTATTATCAAATTATTTTCTCATTTCATCCAACAGCTTTTTGCCGTTTTCAATTATAACCTCGGCAACGCCTGCCTTAAATCTTGATGAACGTGCTTCGTAGCCACCCTCGTCATAAGCAGACATCATAGGGAAGTAGCCCATTACACCATTTGTCAAGCCACATGGCATAATCATACCCCAGCCTTCAGTATCCTTAATACCTACACCAATATCTGTAAAAGGTTCACCTGGGATACCGACCATTGCAACTTCACCTATTTGTAATCCTGTAAGACCTAATGTAAAGTTTTCAGGACCATTAGCAAGATTACACATACGAGCTGCTTCCGCAACAACAGTTGTAAGCTCCATTGCTTCGTATGGGATTTCATCATCACGTCCTGCATCGTGCAATTCCTTATATTTACGTGCAAGGGGCAAGTCCTTAGGGTCAGGCACATTTGCAGGGATTATAACATCCTTATGAACAATATTTAGTTTATCCACATCTACGTATTTAACCTTGTCATAAACCTGAAGTACTGTTCCTGCCAACGCACGACCTACAAAGCGAGCCATACCGGGGCTTTTCATTTCATTATCAAAGCTGATTTCCGTATCATTCATATCTCCGTCTTTAGGATATACGTTTGTACTGCCAACATCACCTTCAGCACCGGGGAAGAACATACATTCAACACCGTCTAATGCTTTATACAATGTTTTACGCATCCAACCCGGCCAGTCTGCTGAAATAAGCTCACCGTTTACAGTATCGGCGTGCAAGCCGTAATTTACCAAAACAATTGTATTGCCGCCTTCACGGTCAAATCTTAAAACGTTAACCCTTTGGTCAAGCTCACCTATTGGGTGGTCAATATCAGGACTGTTAACAGGAGGACAAGTCATTGTAGAGCCGTCCTTCATTTTATATCTTCTGATATATGCAACTCTTTCAGGTGCATATCCTACTATGTAACCCATTTT
>JAZSKK010000042.1:0-3204 GCA_045534795.1 Clostridia bacterium
ACAAATTGAAGAAAATAAGCAGAACAATTTATTTTATAATATTGAAATGCCTTTGGTAGAGGTATTGGCATCAATGCAAATTTGCGGAATTAAGGTTGATAGTGACAGTCTTGTGAAATTCCAGTCAATGCTTGCATTAAAAATTGATGAAATAACAAATAAAATTTATTCTGTTTGCAATGTTGAATTTAATATAAATTCACCTAAACAGTTGGGTGAAGTACTGTTTGAAAAACTTCATTTACCCGTAATAAAAAAGACAAAAAGCGGTTATTCAACAAGTGTTGAGGTGTTGGAAAAGTTACAAGGTACTCACGAAGTTATTGAATATATAATGGAATACAGACACCTTGTTAAGCTTAAAGGAACTTATGCTGATGGGTTGCTTGCAGTAATAAATAAAGATACCAATAAAATACATTCTAACTTTAACCAGACTGTTACTGTAACAGGTAGAATAAGCAGTACTGAACCTAACCTTCAGAATATTCCTATACGTACAGAACTGGGTAGGGAAGTAAGAAAAATGTTTGTTGCATCAGACAACGAACACATATTGGTTGATGCTGACTATTCACAGATAGAATTACGCGTATTGGCACATATATCTGATGATAAAAATATGATGGATGCATTTAATAATAATCAGGACATTCACACCCGTACCGCGTCACAGATTTTTGATGTTCCGTCATCAGATGTTACTTCCGAAATGAGGTCAAGGGCAAAAACTGTAAATTTTGGAATAGTTTACGGTATGGGTGATTTTTCTCTTGCCCAGGAGCTTGGAATAAAAAAAGCCGAAGCGAAGGAATATATAGAAAGCTATTTTTCAAACTTCAGTAATGTTAAAAAATATATGGAAGACATTGTTGAAACTGCAAAAAAAGATGGATATGTTACTACTTTATTTAACAGAAGAAGGTATTTACCTGAGCTTAATGCAGGTAATTTTATTCAGCGCTCCTTTGGTGAACGTATTGCAATGAATACTCCTATTCAGGGAACAGCTGCTGATATTATAAAGATTGCAATGGTAAATATATATAAGCGTATAAAAAGCGAAAATTTACGTTCCAGGCTTGTATTACAGGTTCACGATGAACTAATTATAGATACCTGCAAAAACGAGCTTGAGCAAATAAAAAATATTTTAAAAACCGAAATGGAAAATGCAGTTAAACTTAATGTACCGCTTATTGCGGATATGAACGTTGGTGAAACATGGTATGAAGCAAAATAAATATACAATTGGTCTTACAGGTGGCAGCGGATGTGGCAAAAGTGTTGTTGCAAGGGCTGCTGTTGACCTTGGTTTTGTGCATATTGATACAGATAAATTAGCACACAAAATTATCTTAAAGCCAAGTAAAGCATATTATCATTTAGTTGAAAGCTTTGGTGAACTTATACTTTCTGAAAATGGTGAAATTGACCGTAAAAAGCTTGGTGCTATAGTGTTTTCGGATGAAGAAAAGCTTAATCTTTTAAATAGCATTACACACCCTGAAATTACCGAAATGGTAAGGAATATGTTAGGTGATTATACTATAATCGATGGTGCGGTTTTGCACAAAACACCTGATATAGTTGATTTGTGTGATTGCATTATTGCTGTAACAAATTCCGACGACAGAAGAATAAAATTTATATGCAAAAGAGATAACATTGAAAAAGATGTTGCCAAAAGGAGAATAAACAGCCAGCCTGACAATGCTTTTTATGAAAATTTTGCCGATATTGTAATACATAGTGATTGTGATATTGAAGAGTTATATAATAAATCTATTAATGTAATTAAGGGGTGTATCAGTGAAAAAACTGTTTAAATTTATTATTTTTCTTGTAATTATTCTAATATTATTGTTTTTTGTAGGAAAAAGTGTTTATAAAACTGATTATATTAGTATAATCGGAAATGAATGTCAAAAATATAATATAGATAAATTTGAAGTTTTATCAATAATAAAGGCTGAAAGTAATTTTAAACCTGATGCAGTGTCTTCTAAAAAGGCTGTTGGTTTAATGCAGCTTACAATTGATACTGCTAATTGGTGTGCCGAAAAGCTTGGTATGGATAAGGTAACTGAAAATGATTTATATGTGCCCGAAATTAATATAAAGCTTGGAATATATTATTACAGCTATTTAATTGAAAGGTATGGTGATTTCGATACTGCACTGGCAGCATATAATGCAGGTATGGGAAATGTTGACAAGTGGCTTGCAGACAGTAAATATTCAATTGACAGTAAAAAAATCAGTACAACACCCTATCAGGAAACAAACAGATACATAACCAAAATCAATAATAATTTAAAAATATACAAATTTTTATATAAGGAGCTGAAAGTATGAGATACGAACAAAAAAACGGTTGGGAAATTGTTGATGAAAAGGAAAAAGAACAAATATTTGAATTATGTGATTTATATAAAAAATATTTAGATAATGGTAAAACAGAAAGACTATGCGTAAATTATACAATATCTTTAGCAAAGAAAGCAGGTTTCACCGAATTTGACGAAAATAAAAAACTTAACCCAGGTGATAAAATATATATTAATAACAGGGACAAAAGCATTATTTTGGCTATTGTAGGTAAAAAACCTGTTTCTGATGGCGTTAATCTTGTGGCAGCTCATATAGATTCACCAAGGCTTGACCTTAAACAAAACCCATTGTATGAAGATACGGATTTAGCATTATTCAAAACCCATTACTATGGTGGTATCAAAAAGTACCAATGGACAACCATTCCTCTTGCAATGTATGGAGTTGTTGTAAAATCTGATGGTACAAAGGTAGAAATTTCTATGGGAGATAACGATGATGAGCCTGCTTTTTGTGTAACTGACCTGCTTCCTCATCTTGCTCAAAAGCAAATGAGTCAAAAGATGTCAGAGGCTATCCCTGGCGAAAATCTGAATGTACTAATCGGCAGTATGCCGTCTGATACAGATAAAGAAAAAATTAAGGAAACTGTACTAAATATTTTAAATGATAAGTATGGAATCGAGGAAGAAGATTTTTTAAGTGCGGAAATTGAGGTTGTTCCAAGCGGCAAAGCACGTGATATTGGTTTTGACAGAAGTCTTTTAGGTGCATACGGTCATGACGACAGAGTATGTGCATACGGTGCACTTAAGGGTATTTTGGATATTGAAAATCCTGAAAATACAGCAGTGTGCTTACTTGCAGATA
>JAZSKK010000038.1:0-5942 GCA_045534795.1 Clostridia bacterium
CTTCATCAGCATCAGGAACATAGTTTTCGTAACCGAAAAAGCTTGTAAATGCAAATACACAAATCATAAGTGCAAAGACTATCGCAAAACATACGAAACCTTTATATGCTTTCCACACCTTTAGAGTTTTTTTCAAAATCATTTCGGCAGCAAAATATATTACAGCACTTGATATTGCTATAATCATCCAAAATACTACAGATTTATTTGAAATAAAGGACCCAAATATAGTAAATGACGCAATTGCACCCACAAATGTTACTAAATACTTAAATATTGGATTTAAAATTTTAAAGCCTGCAACATCCTCAGCGGTTTCAAGATTACGCTTTTTGTAAAGAAACCAAGCTAAAACGTACAACAACACAGATATTCCAAGGAATATGTACATTTTTGTAAAATCAAAAAATGTTTTATCATACCAATATACCATATTGTTAACGATTTTGTACATCCATACTACAAAGTTATTCTCAACTACACTGTTTATAACCGCATTGTCTGTAACATAGCCATACAAAAACTGTTCTGCAACAAAGCCAAAGCACGCAACCACAACAGGCACAACAGCATGAAAGAGTACGTTAAGTACAACCGTTGCAAAGGTATTGCCTGTAAGCATAGCCACAAAGGTTGTACATGCAAACATCATAAACAGACACAAAAGATTTAAACCAATCCACACAAAGCACGAGCTTACGGATATGATTTTTGAATAAGAGGTTAAAGCCATAACCAAAAATATAAGTCCGTTTAATATTACGGGAACAAACATAAGTGTAAACGCCCCTGCAAGGGTAGATGTATAAACAGATGTTCTGTTTACAGGCAGACTGTGTGTAAACACACTTGCCTTTTTTGAATGTATAAATCTATATACAAGCAAGCCCACAACTGTTGCAACACCAATAGCCAAAGTTATTGGCAAAAACAAGTAAGTTCCGTTATCATACAACAGAGAAAATTTATTTTCCCCCATATACCTGTAAATATCATCAGGCTCCACAATTAAAAGAATCGGCAAAACCGTAGACATAAACAGAATAATAAAATACAGCACTGCACCCCAAAGGTATCGTCTTACTGTGGATTTATATATACCCTTATTAAACAATGATGTTTTTAAAGTCATAACCCAAACCTCCTAACTCGTAGATAAATACTTCTTCCAAAGTAAGACTAACACGTTCACACAAAACAGGTGATACTGACTTTATTCTTGCATCAGTTTCCTCTGCATTACCGCGTATTATTATGTTATATACCGCACCTGTATTGGATACGTGCAGTACATCCTCACCTGTTCCAAGACCGCTTATGCCCTTTTCACCAAATACCACCTGATATTTATGGACATTACCCTTTAGGTCATCCAAAGGCTTTTCTATAATCATTTTGCCCTTATGTATAATACCTACCCAATCACATATATCTTCAAGCTCACGCAGATTATGTGAGGATACCAAAACCGTCATTTCCCTATCCGCCACGTCGGCAATAACAAGATTCAAAACCTGCTTACGCATTACAGGATCAAGTCCGTCCAATGGCTCGTCAAGTATAAGTACATCAGGCATAGCAGAAAGTGAAAGCCAGAATGCAACCTGCTTTTTCATCCCCTTGGAAAGCTTACGTATTTGCCTTTTTTCATCTATCTTAAAAATCTGTTTTATAGCCTCGTAACGTTCCCACCTGAAATCGGGGTACACGTTAGCATAAAACTTTGCCATTTCCTTTATGGTAAAGGTAGCATAGTAAAACCAGTCGTCTGCAATATTAAGCACTTTCTTTTTAATATTTTCGTTTTCATAAACCTTTTCACCGTTTATTGTTATTTCCCCGCTTACAGGCTTTAAAACACCGTTTATGTGGTTAATAACTGTAGTTTTGCCTGCACCGTTAGGGCCGATTAGTCCGTATATTGTCCCCTTACGCACGTGAATTGATATTTCATCAAGCACTTTATAGTCATCAAAATATTTTATAACATCTTTTACAACAATCATTTTCCGTCCTCACTTTCCGCATATATATTGCTTATGATGTTTTCTATGGCACTTTTATCTTCACCCATAAACATCAGCTCTTTTACTGTTGATGTAAGGCTAAAGTACAATTCCTCCGCCCTTTTTTCGTCCATCTTGCCCTGTACGGGTGCTACAAAGTTGCCCTTTCCCTTGACGCTGTATATAAAGCCGTCAATTTCCAGTTGTTTATATGCCCTTTGCACCGTATTCGGATTTACAGTAAGGCTTACAGACAATTCCCTTACCGACGGCAACTGCTCATCAGCACCGAGTACACCGTTTATTATCAGGTCTTTTATACCTGCCTCAATCTGCTCGTGCAACGTACGTCCGTCCTTGTAATCCACATTAATCATCATATCACCTCCGCACAACTGTATTATTTGTATTAATACAGTTAATATAGCATACCTTTTTGTAATTGTCAACACTTTTTTTAAAAAATAAAAGAGCTGTAGCAAAATAATTTTGCTACAGCCCCTTGTTAATTCTATTTTACATCATAATCCAATTTGAATTTTTCACCACATCCATAGTTTTCATAAACATAGTCAATATCCTTATCTCCGCGACCTGACAAGCAAGCAAGTATTGAACCTGACTTATGCTCCTTTGCATATTTAATAGCATACGCAACGGCATGTGAGCTTTCAATAGCAGGGATAATACCCTCATATCTGCTAAGAAGGAAAAATGCCTCCATAGCCTCTTCGTCGGAAATTGTTTCGTAATGTACTCTGCCCATATCACGAAGCAAAGCGTGTTCAGGCCCAACGCCCGGATAATCAAGACCGCTGGCGATAGAATAAACAGGTAATGGTTCGCCGTTTTCGTCCTGTAAAAGATATGTATCAAAACCGTGAATTCTGCCCTTTGTACCAAACTGCATTGTCGCCGCGTGGTCACCCATGTTACTGCCTCTTCCCAAAGGCTCGATACCGTAAATTTCAACAGGGTCTGCAAGGAATGGTGTAAACATACCAAGAGAATTTGAACCACCGCCTACGCAAGCTGTAACCGCATCAGGCATAATACCTGTCATTTCAAGGAACTGCTCCCGTGCTTCAATACCTATAACAGACTGGAAATCACGCACCATTTTAGGGAATGGATGTGGCCCCAACGCAGAGCCTATGCAGTAAATCGCATTGTCATATTCCTTTAAATACGCCTCAAAAGCCGCGTCAACAGCTTCCTTTAAGGTTTTAAGGCCGTGTGTTACAGGAATAACATTTGCCCCCAGCATCTTCATACGAATAACATTTGGGTGCTGCTTTTCAATATCAACCTCACCCATATAAACGTCACATTCCATACCAAAATATGCTGCAGCAGTAGCTATTGCAACACCGTGCTGACCTGCACCTGTTTCGGCAATAAGCTTCTTTTTACCCATATATTTTGCAAGCAGGCCCTCGCCCATACAATGATTAAGCTTGTGAGCACCTGTGTGGTTAAGATCTTCTCTTTTAAGATAAATCTGGCAGTTGCCAAATATTTTAGAAAGTCTTTCACAATGATAAACCGGTGTAGGTCTGCCCTGAAATTCTTTTCTTATTCTGCGTAGCTCGTTTATAAACTGTGCAGAATGGCATATTGCCTCATAGGCATCATCTGCTTGCTTAAAAGCAGCGGCAAGCTGTTCTGGAATATATGCTCCGCCGTATTCGCCGAAAAACCCTTCCGCATTTGGATATTCCTTTAAATAATTATCAAAATCCTTATATTTATTCATAACTATTATCCTCCTTTAAATTCAGAAAAAATGATTACAAATCAATATTTCGCCATCGTACACCCGGTTGAATTTTAAACCCCCTCATAAAAAACCGCCTTTCAAAAAACATAAGCCCCTGATATGCATAGAGCAAATCAAGGGCGAAAAAACAAATTCCGCGGTGCCACCTTGTTTTGGGCAATAGCCCCTCTGTGAGATACCATCATATCTCTGACTACTGACGCGAGTCCTACGTCAACGCATTTAACGTCACCCTCAACAGCCCATATTACTCAGATGCCTTTGCGGAACTCACACCATAATCCACTCGCTCTTAAAGACATTACCTGACTTTTTTCTGTCTCAACGGTTTATATTAATTTAATTTTTACAATTATATCACGTCAAAACCTGTTCTGTCAATAGGTTGACACAAATTAAAGAGTAAAATATCTTCACCATATAACCATTAATTTAACGAAGATTATCTGCAAGACATTTTAAAATAACCATATATTTCCATTATTGCAGGTATCATACATAATATAAGGTAACCCATAAAAAAATGCGACTGCCCTGTAGAGAAAAACATCGAGGGAAAGTAGTAATAGTTTATTTTATCAGATGACAGAAGCCAAAAATCATATAATCCCAAAATCATAATCACAGCAAGAGCATATATATCTCTTTTGTGAAATGAATACAGTGAATATGATGTCCGCCTTACAACTCCGTATCCTCTGGCTTTCATACTGTCGGATATATCTATTGAATTTTCCACCGACCAGGTTATCATTATTGAAAAAATATTTTTAAAAGCTTTGATTCTTTTTATAACACTTCCACTGTATATATCGTGCCCAATGCACCGTTGTGCTGTTACAACCTTCCTTGCCTGTGCAAACAACCTCGGGAAAAACCGCAATATCATCGAAAAAAATAACGAAACAGCGGGGCTTAACCTTCCGGACAGATATATAAGCTTATCAGTTGTCATAACCGAAAAAAATGATATACACCAACAAATTATATTTGAAATACTTAATGCACGCAAAAGCCCATACACAACAGATTCCAACGTAAGTGGATTACCGTCAGGAAAATAGGCAAGAATATGAAGCCCCTCATGATTATGCAAAGGATAAATTATTGACATAATTACTATAAGCGGTATTACAAAATTCAACTTCCTTCTATCCATTATAATCAGGTATGAAACGGAGCATACCAGATTTATCAGCACACAAAACGGATGCAGGCATAATATTGAAAATGCTAATATAAATATAAAATATATAAAATTTACAACAGGATGATATCCCTTAAAAACATTCATTTACTCACCTGACAAATCCTTGTAAGCCCCAATATCTACACCCAGATTGCAGGAATACAAAAATTCTATAACATCCCCGCTTTTTACAGTATAGCTTGAACATCCGCAACCTGGTGTCTGGCCATTTACTCTGTACATCCAGCCTGAAAGCTCTCCGCAATCAAATTCATACAAATTACCTATTCCCTCTATATATGCACTGTCATAACCAGGAGTTTTTGTGAATTCCAGATGTATCTTATTCTTCTTCATCTCTCGTACAAGTACATTAAATACGCTTTCACCATCATATATTGGTATATTTTCACCCTCAAAAATAATGCCGTCATCAGGTACAATAGATATTTTACTTTCATTAAGATTTTGAATATTGTTAAGCACCGTATCGCATCGTACATACAAACTACAGGTCATATAATCCGTTTTAGCATTCTCATAACTTTCAGTAGCTGTCGGTGTATCCGTAACCTCCTCCGACAGCTTATTGGGTTCAAAAAATTCATCCTTGGTTTGTTCCTCATACATTTTTTGAGCAACGATGATTTTTTCTTCTGCGGTCATACTTTTTTCAAAGGTATATTCTGTTTCCGATGATGAATTATCCCCACATAAAAAAGCAAGGGCAAATATTAAAAGGATAATTAATCCAAAGACGATTTTCTTTTTATGCTTTATCACTCAACTTCCCCCTGAAGCAAATTGGTCATATCAAGCATATTAAATAGCATTGCTGCAACCTCTGCCCTGTTGATTTTGTTTTCGGGCAGTATTTCGATATCCTCGTTGGAAATTATGTTGTTATCATAACAAAAAGCCACAGAGCTCTCTGCCCATTCTGACACTTGGGTATAATCTGTAAAAG
>JAZSKK010000234.1:0-5561 GCA_045534795.1 Clostridia bacterium
CGCCATCTTGAAAAGGGCAGAGTAGTTATTTTTGCCTGCGGTTCAGGTAACCCTTATTTCTCAACAGATACTGCTGCGGCACTTCGCGCGGCGGAAATTGATGCAGATGCTATTTTGTTGGCTAAAAATGTTGACGGCGTATATGATAGCGACCCTAATCTTAATCCTGATGCCGTTAAATATGATGAGCTTACATACCTTGAAGTAATAAGTAAGGGTCTTAAGGTTATGGATTCTACAGCGTCTTCATTGTGTATGGATAATAATATTCCTCTTTTGGTTTTTGGTCTTGATGACCCAATAAACATTATAAGGGTATTAAATGGCGAAAAAATTGGAACAGTTGTAAAATAGACTACATAATGACTATATAATAACGAAAGGATTGATTTTATGAGACAGGAATTAAAACCATTTGAAGAGAAAATGAACAAGGCAATTACCTTTTATACAAATGATATCAACACAATCCGTGCAGGCAGAGCAAACCCTGCGATTCTTGATAAGGTACAGGTAGAATATTATGGTGTGCCTTCACCACTTAACCAGGTTGGAACAGTTTCAGTTCCTGAGCCTACTATGATTGTTATTCAGCCATGGGATGTTACCTTGCTTTCTGAAATAGAAAAGGCAATCAACAAGGCTGATATTGGTATTGCTCCTCAAAATGACGGTAAGGTTATTCGTCTTAACTTCCCACCACTTACTGAGGAAAGACGTAAAGAGCTTGCTAAGGGCTTGAGTAAAAAGAGTGAAGATGCAAAGGTTAATGTGCGTGGTGTTCGTCGTGAGGCTATGGACTTCTTCAAAAAAGCACAGAAGAACAGTGAAATTACAGAAGATGATTTGAAGAACATAGAAGATGAAATTCAAAAGCTTACGGATGCAAAGGTTAAGGAAATTGACACAATCGGTGCATCTAAAGAAAAGGAAATTATGTCTATTTAAGGGTGAATAGAATGTTCTTTAATTTGTTTAAAAAGAAAAATGATGTGCATGAGATAGATAAAACCAATCTGCCCATGCACATTGGTATTATTATGGACGGCAACGGAAGATGGGCAAAAAAACGCAATCTTCCTCGTAATTTCGGTCATCGGGCAGGTGCCGAAACACTAAAGAAAATTACTACATACGCCGATGAAATTGGTATAAAGGCAATTACTGCATATACCTTTTCTACCGAAAACTGGAAACGTCCTCAGGCAGAAATAGATGGTATTATGGCTCTTTTGCGTGAATATTTGCTGGACTACAAGAAAAATCTTGGTGACAAAAATGCCGTAATAAAGGTTATTGGAGACCGTTCTGTTTTAGATGATGATATCGTAGAGCTTATTGCAAAAACAGAGGAGTTTACAAAGAATAATACAGGTGTTGTATTGTGCCTTGCTATTAATTATGGGGGACAGGATGAAATCGTAAGGGCAGTAAGGCAGGTTATTGCTGACGGTGAGGAGATTAATGCCGAAAATATTAATAAAAATTTATATACCAGCGAGCTTCCGCCTGTTGACCTGATAATAAGGCCAAGTGGCGAAAAACGTCTTTCAAACTTTTTGCTTTGGCAGTCTGCCTATGCGGAGCTTTGGTATGATGATGTATTGTGGCCTGATTTTTCAATAGAAAAGTTTAATCAGGCAATTATAGACTTCCAACAGCGTAACAGACGTTTTGGAGGAGTGTAAGACTGAAAGGATTGATAGTTTTGAAACAACGTGTAATATCCGGTATTGCAGGGGTAGTATTGCTTATTGCAGTATTGGCTGTTGGTACGCCTTTTGTGGAAATTGCAGTTGCATTAATCGCCGCTATGGCGTCAATTGAGCTTTCAAATGCAGCAGGAATTTCAAGCAACAAAAAACTGATGATAACAGCTGTTGCAGGTACAGTTTTTCTTATTGCATCCCAATTTTTCAGTAACACACTTTTTACTCCTGCAATGTATGTGTACATAGTAGTAGTTTTTGCAGTATATATGATAAATATGGAAACCATAAGGCTTAAGGATATTTCCGTAACCTTTTTCCTATCAGTTTATGTTGCATTTATGTTTGGGCATCTTGTGATGGTACGCAACATGTATAATGGTCATCTTTTAGTATGGCTTGTATTTATCGGTGCTTTTATTACAGATACAGCAGCGTTGTTTGGGGGCAAATTTTTTGGCAAACATAAGCTGTGTCCAAAGTTGAGTCCTAAAAAAACCATAGAAGGTGCAATAAGCGGTGTAATAGGCTGCGTTATAGCTACATTGGTTTATTGCCTGATATGTCTTATAGGCTTTGGGGTATCCCCTCATTTCGGTTATGCTGTTATTATAGCCCTTGGGGCTTCTTTGGTTTCGCAGATTGGTGATTTGTCAGCATCCTGTATCAAAAGACAGTTTGGCATTAAGGACTATGGTAAAATAATGCCTGGTCACGGCGGTGTAATGGATAGATTTGATTCCGTTTTGTTTGTGGCACCATTTATATATTATATACTAATTATTTTCCCGATTTTTGGGTAATGAAAGGTTAGATACGTTTGAAGAAAATATCAATAATAGGAAGTACAGGCTCAATCGGCACCCAGACCTTAGAGGTTTGTGAAAACCTCAGGGATGTGCAGGTTATGGGCCTTTCTGCAAATAATAATGTAAAATTAGCTGAAGAGCAAATAAGAAAATACAGACCAAAGCTGTTTGCTATGGTTAATGAGGATAGTGCAAAGGAGCTTAAAACAGCAGTTTCAGATACTGATACAAAGGTGATTTCAGGCACAAACTGTATGAGTGAAATCAGCACTATGGAGGGAATAGATACAGTTGTAACCTCTGTTGTGGGTATAGCAGGGCTTATTCCCACTATGGATGCTATAAAAAGCGGGGTAAATATTGCCTTGGCAAATAAGGAAACATTGGTTACTGCAGGCAGTATTGTTATAGATGCGGCTAAAGAAAATAATGTAAGCATTTTGCCTGTGGACAGTGAGCATAGTGCAATTTTTCAAAGCATAGGAAGTCATCCTAAAAACGAAATTAACAGGCTTATTATAACTGCATCAGGAGGCTCTTTTTATGGCAAAAAGGCAAAAGAGCTTGAGGATGTAACTGTTAAAGAGGCACTTAACCATCCGAATTGGAGTATGGGGCAAAAAATTACTATAGATTCTGCAACTCTTATGAATAAGGGCTTGGAGGTTATAGAGGCGCATTGGCTTTTTGATATGGATTATGACAATATAGATGTTGTGGTCCATCGTGAAAGTATAATTCATTCATTGGTGGAATTTAAGGATAAAAGTATTCTTGCTCAGCTTGGGTTGCCGGATATGAAATTGCCTATACATTATGCGTTGTGCTATCCCAAAAGAGTTGAATCTACAGTAGAGCCGCTTCAGCTTTGGGAGGTTGGCAAGCTAACCTTTGATAAACCTGATTATGACACCTTTAAATGCTTGCCCCTTGCAATACGTGCAGGCAGAGAGGGCGGAACTATGCCTACTGTTTTAAATGGTGCAAATGAAGTGGCTGTGGAGCTGTTCCTTAAAGGGAAAATCAAGTTCAATGACATAAGCCGTATTGTGGAAAGTTCAATGAATAATCATAAAAATGTTTTAAAACCAAATCTTGACGATATAATATATACTGACAAATGTGTCAGGGAAGAGGTATATTCAAAATGGCAACAGTAATTTCTGCAATTATAATTTTTTTAGTTCTTGTTTTGGTTCATGAATTTGGTCATTTTATAACTGCAAAGCTTTGCGGTGTAACGGTTAATGAATTTGCCATAGGTATGGGGCCTACTATTTTTAAAAAGGAATATAAGGGTACACTTTATTCCTTAAGGTGTATTCCCATAGGTGGTTTTTGTGCTATGGAGGGCGAGGACGAGGAAAGTGATTCCAAGGGGGCGTTCAGCAATAAAAAACCGTGGCAGAGAATATTGATATTAATATCAGGTGCGGCTATGAACCTGCTTTTGGGCTTTATTATTATGTGTGTTGTAATGTTTTCAAAGGATGCACAGTATATAGCCGTTCCTGTAATTGATACGGTATTGGAGGATTCTGCCGCACAGCAGGCAGGACTTTTGCCGGGAGATAAAATTGTTAAAATAGATAATGCAGATATTCAGACACAGATGGAGCTTAAGTTTGAGCTTAGCCGTTATAAGGGCGGAAGTATAGAAGTGGAATATATCCGCGGAAATGATAAATACAAAACATCCCTTACTCCTAAAATTGGCGAGGATGGTATGTATTATATTGGCTTTGAGGCTAAGACGGAGCCCTTGAACTTTGGGGGACGTATTTACCACGCATTCCATTATGCTGCTTTTTACGGCAAAATGATACTGGTGTCCTTGTTTGAGCTTGTAACAGGAAGTATAGGGGCAGAAAATATGGCTGGTCCTGTTGGCATAGTTTCGCAAATTGGTGATGCAGCACAACAGGGAATGCAGTCCCTGCTTTTATTTGCGGCACTCATAACCATAAATCTTGGGTTGTTTAATCTTTTGCCTTTCCCTGCTCTTGATGGGGGAAGAGTGTTTTTTGTGTTTGTGGAGCTTGTTATTGGCAAAAAAATACCTGCGGATAAAGAGGGTATGGTGCATTTTATAGGCTTTGCACTTTTGATATTATTGATGCTATTTGCTACCTGGAATGATATTACCAGACTAATCATTAAATAAAGGGAAGTTGATTTTATGCTTACTTTAAGAGAAAATACAAAACCTGTTTACGCAAAAGGGGTAAAAATCGGTGGCGGTGGTGTTGTTATACAAAGCATGTGTAACACAAAGACTGCCGATGTTCCTGCAACTTTGGAACAAATTAAAGGTCTGGTTGCAGAAGGGTGCGAAATTGTACGTCTTGCAGTACCTGATATGGACGCCGCAAAGGCATTTGATAAAATTTGTTCAGCTGTGGATATTCCCGTAGTTGCAGATATTCATTTTGATTATAAACTGGCCCTGGAATGTGTAAAAAACGGTGCGGCAAAAATCCGTATTAACCCGGGGAATATTGGCGGTATGGACAGGGTAGAGGCGGTTGCCAGGGCTTGCCGTGAAAACAGTATCCCCATCCGTATAGGGGTAAATATGGGGTCTATTGACAAGGAAATGGAAAAAAAGTATGGCAGAACACCTAAAGCTATGGTTGAAAGTGCCTTTATGCATATTAATTTGCTTAATAAATTTGATTTTGACGATATAGTTTTATCACTTAAAGCCTCCGACGTATTAAAAACTGTGGAAGCATACAGACTTATGAGCAAAAGCTGTAACTATCCTTTGCATATCGGTGTTACGGAAGCAGGTACGGCATATTCTGGATTAATTAAATCATCTGTGGGCATAGGTGCCCTTTTGATGGATGGCATAGGGGATACCATCAGAGTTTCACTTACTGCCCCTCCTGTTGAAGAGGTTACAGCGGCAAAATACATATTAAAGTCAGTGGGACTAAA
This sequence comes from Clostridia bacterium, assembly GCA_045534795.1. Classification (GTDB taxonomy): domain Bacteria; phylum Bacillota; class Clostridia; order Monoglobales; family Firm-18; genus CAZNKU01. The sequence continues at coordinate 5,462 of JAZSKK010000234.1, forward strand.
AACAGGCGGAATTGAATTTGTATCCTGCCCTTCCTGCGGAAGATGTAAGATTAACCAGGTAAAGGTTGCAAATATGGTGGAAAAGGAACTTAATAAAATA
>JAZSKK010000109.1:0-1563 GCA_045534795.1 Clostridia bacterium
GGATATAACTGACAAAAAAACACCGCTGCCAAATGATGCCGCAAATACAACAGACATAACACCGTCTAAAACCGCCTTTGCCGTCAAGATTGTATAGTCACCCACCAAGCCATCCTGAATAGAGCCAACTATTGCCATTGCTCCAACGCAAAACAATAATGAGGTTGACACAAAGCCTTCAACAAAGCCAGGATTATCCTTGGACAAAAAGCTTGCTTTGGTTTTAATAAAATTTCCTAAACGCTCAAGATTTTTCTCAATATCTGCCGCCTCGCCCACAATAGCACCAAGTACAAGTGATACAACCATAAGTATTATATTGTTTGTATGTATTGCTCCTTCAGGTGATACATAAAGCATTTCCGACAATGTACTTGTAATACCGATAATTACTGTAGCAAGCCCTGCCGCCGATTTAATTGTTTTTTCAAAACGAGAGGGTAATCCGCCCTTTAAAAACATACCAATAGTTGCACCAACAAGAATTGTAACAATATTTATTATTGTTCCAAGACCTCTCATAACGCTTCCTCCTACTTAATTTTACGCGCCTCAACATAAAATCTCTTATCACACGCTTCACCCATAGAAAAGGTCTTACGTGGTAATATACCGTCTGTAATAATGGTTTTAAACAAATCCGCCTTTTCCATAGAGGGAAGTAAAAATCCAATAGAATTTTCCTGCTCTGATAATTTGGCAACTACATCATCACCGTGGATATAGTCTATTTCACAGTTATATTTTTCAATATATTTATCTAAAAAATTCTGCAAAGTACCAACTGCAAGATTTGAAGTGGGTTTTTTGATGTAAAGTTTTGTAACTTTACCCTTTATAACACTGCATATTTGTTGACAATTTTCACAGACTGTTTCTGAAATTCCGCAATATTCATCAAGTTCCTTTAAAAGATTATTTGCATCGCAATTAAACAATATTCTATGTATTGGTTCAAAATCAAGAGCATTATCGTGTATATTTTCAATTTCTACCAGTGCATAACGTGCAGGATGATTTTCAACATCTACTCCACTCTTTTTGATATTTTCCCAACATGCTTTTGCAGTTGCAAGGGAATGATTACCATCACCTACTGCATATAACATTGTATTATTTTGATTATAATTTTTTTCATAAAGTTCAATTAATTTGTCTGCAACAGCTTCACAATCAGCAATCTTCCAGCATTTTAAATGTCCACTATCCTTCATAAGGTCAAAATCATATACCATTTCAAGGTTGCAAGTTTTTATACTCTTAAAAACAATATCATCAGCATCATCAATCAAAAGCATTACATGAGGTAGCTCAAGGCACGCATTTTCTCTGACCTTGACTCTTGGAGGAATACGTTCCAGCACCGTTCCCTCAGTTGCTCTTATCATAGCATTATTACCAGGTTCAAACTTATAATCTTCAAGGTCTATTGCACCTACAATGCCCTTTCTTACTTTAGCATTATTCAAAGTTCTTTCTATGTAAAGCAAAGAGGCTTTACATTCTTCAAAAATTCCTTCATCAACATATTTTTGCATAGATGCATTAATGCCCTTTATTTTA
>JAZSKK010000119.1:0-6983 GCA_045534795.1 Clostridia bacterium
TTGGATGCAGATGGATATACGCTTGATAACAGTCTCTCTCAATCCCCCCATGATGATGAAAAGGATAGTCAGCTGAATATTGTTGTAATGAAAAGAGATTTACTTGTTTCTCTTATTGAAAAAGGTGTAACATACGGTTGGTATTCTATAAAGAAAGATGTTATTGCACATGGCTTTAATGACTACAGAATATACGGCTACAATGTGGACGGATATACTGCTGTAATTAAAAGCGTGGAGGATTACTATAATGCCAATATGGATTTGCTTAATAAGGATGTAAGGCTTGAATTGTTTATGGGCAAAAATCCAATACTTACACGTATTAAGGATTCAGTTCCCACAATTTATGGTGAAAATAGCAATGTTAAAAATTCGCTTGTTGCAGACGGATGTACAATTAACGGAACGGTGGAAAATTGCATAGTATTCCGTGATGTAAGGATTGCAAGTGGTGCAGTTGTCCGCAATTCTATATTGATGCAAGGTACGGTTATCGGCGAAAAAAGTGAACTTACATGTGTTATAACAGACAAGAATGTTACTGTTGGAAATGGTAAGGTTCTGGCAGGTACGAAAACTATGCCATTTATTGTAAATAAGGGAAAAATTGTTTGATTTTTTGTGGAATATGAATCTTGACATATAATTAAAGATAATAGTACAATATATATAGTTTAAGGTATAGTATCATACTATACCTTAAATTTGTTGAATAGGAGGCGATTGTATATGAAAGTGCTGTTTGCTGCTGCGGAAGCATCTCCGTTTATAAAAGTAGGTGGACTTGGTGATGTTATGGGTGGATTGCCCAAAGAGCTTGTCAAAAAGGGTGTAGATGCAAGGGTTATTTTGCCATTGTATTCGGCTATCAGGTCTGAACTTCGTGAAAAAATAAAGTATGTTACAAATTGCTATGTAAATAATAGCTGGAGAAGCAGTTATTGTGGTATCTTTACTGCAGAGCATGATAATGTCACTTATTATTTTATAGACAATGAACAGTATTTTAAAAGAGATGTAATATACGGCTCTTATGATGACGGTGAAATTTTTGCATTCTTCTCACGTGCTGTTTTGGATGTATTGCCTGTAATAGGCTTTATTCCTGATATAATAAATGTAAATGACTGGCATACGGCTATGTTGCCTGTTTACCTTAACGCTTTTTACAGGCATATTGAGGAATATAAATATATAAAAACCGTACTTTCAATACACAATATTGAATTTCAGGGTAAATTTGACCCATATATTTTAGGCGGACTTTTAGGACTTGATGTTTCCCTGAAACCTCTTATGACCTATGACGGTGATATTAATGTGTTAAAGGGTGGTATTGAGTCTGCAGACTTGGTATCAACAGTAAGTAAAAACTATGTAAATGAAATATTACAGCCCCAGCATTCCTTTGGTCTGCACAATATTTTAAATGCAAGACGAGGTAAGCTTCGAGGCATTATAAACGGTATTGATACAACGGTATTCAACCCTGAAACGGATAATAATATTAAGACAAATTACAGTGTTTCCACATTGCGGAATAAAAGGTACAATAAGCTTGCCTTACAAAAGAGTATGGCTCTTGATACTAAAACCGATGTCCCTGTTATCGGTATGGTTACACGACTTACAAAACAAAAGGGCTTTGACCTGTTCTATGAGGTTATGGACCAGATAGCAGAATTACCTGTGCAGATAATTGTCCTTGGTACAGGCGCACCTGAATATGAGGATTTAATGCGTGGATGGGAATATAGAAGACACGACAAGGTACGAGGTGTAATTAAATTTTCATCTGAAATTGCTTCACAGGTTTATGCAGGGGCAGATTTGTTCCTTATGCCGTCAAGGTCTGAACCATGCGGACTTTCACAAATGATTGCTATGCGTTATGGCACTATTCCTGTTGTTCATACAGTGGGTGGACTTGTGGATACAGTACAGCCATATAATCCTACAACAAAAGAGGGCAATGGTATTACATTCCAAAGCTATAATCCATACGATATGCTTGATGCAATCAGACGTGGTGTTGACTTGTATTACAATAAAAATCATTGGCGTCAAATTCGCAAAAATGCTATGGAAAAGGATGTCAGCTGGAATTTGCCTGCTGATGAATATATAGCAATGTATAATGAATTGCTGTAGGGAATATAAAAAATATAGGAGTGAAATATAGTTTTATGGGAAAAATTATGGCAAAAGATTTTAAAGAAAAAATACAAAAGTATATGGAAATAAATTTTGGTACTGATTTAAAAAACAGCAGTAAACGACAGGTATATCAGGCTGTTTTGGGAGCTACCAATGAAATTTTGGCACAAAAAAAGTATAAATATAACAAAAAGGTGGAGGAGCAGGAGGCTAAACAGGTTTATTATATGTCTATGGAATTTCTTGTTGGTACTTCACTTCGTAACAACCTTTGGAATTTGGGTATTGAAAAAGAAATCCGTGAAATGCTTTTGGAAGATGGATATGATATTGAAGAGCTTTACGAAATGGAGCCTGACGCAGGTCTTGGTAACGGTGGCCTGGGCAGACTTGCATCCTGCTATATAGATTCTTTAACAAGCCTTGGCTACCCTGCAACAGGTTTTTCAATCCGTTATGAGTTTGGTATCTTCAAACAGGTTATTGTTGACGGATGGCAGATGGAATTTCCTGATGACTGGATTGAAATGGGCGGAAACTGGTTAATCCCAAGACACGATGAGGCTGTGGAAGTACGCTTTTTTGGTGAAATAAATGAAAATTGGACAGATAACGGACTAACAACAGAACATGTTAATTATGTACCAATTACTGCAACACCTTATGACCTTTTGATTTCAGGCTATGATACAGATGCAGTAAATACCCTAAGACTATGGGGTGCAAACAGTAAGCAGGGCTTTGATATGGATTTGTTTGCACAGGGTGAACATGGTAAGGCTTCTGAAAAAGAGGCTATTGCAAGCTCTATTTCCAAGGTTTTGTACCCTGCTGACGAGCATTATAACGGTAAATCATTACGTGTAAAACAGCAGTATTTCTTTGTAAGTGCGTCATTACAGCAGATTACAAGAAAGCATTATGAAAAATATAAGACTTTTGATAACCTTGCAGACAAGGTTGTTATCCATATTAATGACACTCATCCGTCACTTTGTATTCCTGAACTTATGCGTATCCTTATGGATGATTACGGATATTTGTGGGATAGGGCGTGGGATATTTGTTGTAAGACATTGGCTTATACAAACCATACGGTTATGAGCGAGGCTTTGGAAAAATGGCCTGTTGACCTTATTAAATCACATCTTCCGCGTATTTATTCAATTATTGAGGAAATAAACAGACGTTTTTGTACTATGATTTTTGAAAAGCACAATGAATTTGCAGGAAGCCTTAATCAGATGTCAATTATTTCCGACGGTATGGTTAAGATGGCTAACCTTTGTATGGCTTGTTGCTATAGTGTAAATGGTGTGTCAAAGCTTCATTCAAAAATCTTAAAGGACGATACATTTAAGGAATTCCACAAGGTATTTCCTGAAAAGCTTACAAATGTAGCTAACGGTCTTGCTCACAGAAGATGGCTTTGTCAGTCAAATCCACTTTTGGTAGAGCTTTTGGAAGAAAAAATCGGCAAGGGCTTTGAAAAGGACCTTGACCAAATTGCAAAATTCAATGAATTTGCAGATGACCCTGAAGTTTTGGAAAGACTTCGTCAGATAAAGTATGCAAACAAAAAACGCCTTGCAGACTATATTGCAAAGGCTAACGGCATAACTGTAAATTGGGATTCTATCTTTGATATTCAGGTTAAACGTCTGCACGAATATAAGCGTCAGATGCTTAATGTACTTCACATTATCTATATGTACAGAAAGATTAAGTTTGAAGGCTTAAAGCCACAGCCAAAAACCTTTATCTTTGCCGCAAAGGCATCAAAGGGTTATTATATGGCGAAGGAAACTATACGCCTTATATGTGCTTTGTCGGATATGATAGAAAAAGACCCTGACGTACGTGATTACATCAAGGTTGTGTTTATTGCGGACTATCGTGTGTCATTGGCGGAAATTATCATCCCTGCGGCAGACATTTCGGAACAGATTTCACAAGCAGGTAAGGAAGCATCAGGTACAGGTAATATGAAGCTTATGATTAATGGTGCAGTAACCTGCGGTACTATGGACGGTGCTAATGTTGAAATTTATGAATCCGTAGGGCCTGATAATATCTTCATATTCGGTCTTACAACACCACAGGTAAATGAGCTTTATGCAAGGGGTTATAATCCTCGCACATATTATGATAGCAATAAGGATATACGCGATGTAATGGAATTTATCAAAAATGGCGGTGTAAATGGTCAAAAGTTTGATGCTATCTATGATAGCCTTATGAATAAGGACCCTTATATGTGCTTTGCGGACTTTGCATCATATTGCGAAATCCATAACGAAATTGATAAAATATATGCAGATAAAGATGCATTTACAAAAATGTCACTTAAAAATATTGCAAATGCAGGTATGTTTGCAGCAGACCGCAGTGTAACAGATTATGCAGAAAATATCTGGAACACAAGGCCTGTAAAATAAGCTATATAACAAAACGGATATGTGTTTACATATCCGTTTTTATTTTACTCTCATTTATGTAATAATCCTCAAGTTCACATTGCAGTTTTTGTAATTTTTTTGCTATATTTATCATTTCAGCTTCAATGTTTGTTATCTCATTAAAAAGCTTAAAATACATTTCCTTAAACAATTCATTATCTTTTATATTATCCATAAAATACCTCCTAAAATTTAAAAAAGCGCCGACGAAAAGCCGACGCATAAAACGCATGCTTTTTCCTAGCGACTGGAAATAATCTTTATATGCATAGCAAACTAAAGGTTATTAAGCATGCATTTTTAACAAATGCATAAAAACCTTTAAATTGTATGCATATTTATTTACTCAAGATATATCCAGTCGCAAATTCATAATAGCATAAAATTCGATATTTGTCTACATTTTTTTGTCGACTATTTTCTACATTTTTTGGCTTTTGATTTTTTAAACTATTTTTAATTTTCATTTCACAACTCTTTGTTCAGTTAAGAAAATTTTTCGTACAAAATGTTGACCGAACGTCCCGTCGGTGGCTTTTTGGTTACTTTTGGCGACGCAAAAGTAACGCCTATGCGGTAGCATAAAATATATTTGCTCCAAAAGTATGGGATTTTAGATTTATAAAATTAAGTCTTCACGGTAGTGAAAAAGAAATACATTTTTTGTGAAAATCACTTGTAATAAGGCTAAAAAAGTGGTAAAATGTAAAAGGGTGATTTTTTGCGTATTGCAGAGGTTGTTATTGCCAATAACAGTAGAGAACTTAATAAAAAATTCTCATACTATGTCCCGGATGATATGAATGTTTCGGTGGGGGCAAGAGTTATTGTGCCTTTTGGCAGAGGCAACAAGTGTGTTGAGGGTATTTTAACAGCCTTTTCGGATAAGGAAAAATTCACGAATTTAAAGGAAATTATTAAGGTTATTGATGAAAAACCCCTTTGCACCCCAAAGCTTCTTGAGCTTGCTGAATATATTCAAAAGACAAGTGTATGCACTTATTATCAGGCACTTCGTTTGGTAGTGGCATCAGGTACAAAAATAAAAACTACCCGTTGGATAACCTTGCTTGATGATAATGTTGATATAGACAAAATAAGCGGACGTTCTGCTTCCAAAAGAAAACTCCTTGAAATATTGGTTGATGCAGGAGGTACTGTGGATTTTGGTACTGTTGCGTGGGTTTCAAATATAAATACCGCAATAAAGTCTTTGGAAAAAGACGGCGTTATTTCCCTTGATGATACCATTGCTCAAAATGTAAAGAGTAAGCAGATACGCATGGTCAGGTTACGTTCTATGGCAGAATATACTGAGGACTATTCCATATTACATAAAAAGGCACCCAAGCAATTTAAAATGCTTGAAATTTTAAAGCAGACAGGTGATATTTCTGCGGCTGATATTGTAATGTTTTCCGAAGGGTCCTATGCTACACTTAATGCCTTGGAGCAAAAGGGTATTGTTGAATTTTATGACAAAAAGGTGTATCGAAACGCCTTTGAGCCTTCAAAATACCAAAGGACTGAAAAAAAGGTGTTGACCGAAGAACAACAATTTGTTCTTGACAGTCTTATCGATAATCACAAAAATGGTGATTCAAAGCCTAATCTTATACGCGGTGTTACCGGTAGCGGTAAGACAGAGGTTTTTTTACAGATAATTGAATATTATATGAATATGGGCAAACAGGCAATAGTTTTAGTGCCTGAAATTTCACTTACTCCGCAGATGGTTAATCGTTTCGTTGGCAGATTCGGTGACAAGGTAAGTGTTTTGCACAGTGCTCTTTCACAGGGCGAAAAGTTTGATGAATGGAACAAAATTTTAAATGGCGAGGTTAGTGTTGCAATCGGTGCAAGAAGTGCGGTGTTTGCACCATTTGAAAATCTGGGCATAATAATAATTGATGAGGAACACGAAACTACCTATAAATCTGATAATTCACCCAGATATGATGCAAAGGATGCGGCGATGTTCAGGTGTAAAAATGAAAATGCAATGCTTGTAATGGCGTCGGCTACTCCGTCTGTAAATTGTTATTATAAGGCAAAATCAGGTATATATAACCTGTATGAAATGAAAAACAGGCATAATTTTATGTCTATGCCTCGTATTGAAACTGTGGATATGCGTGAGGAATTAAAATGCGGTAATCACAGTGTGTTCAGCCGTAAGCTGAAGGAAGAAATTGATAAAAATATTGAAATTGGTCAACAGACAATTTTATTTTTAAATCGCAGAGGCTTTAACAGCTTTGTTATGTGCCGTGATTGTGGTGAGGCTATAAAGTGCCGTAGCTGCAGCGTTTCTATGACATATCACAAAAATTCCAATGAGCTCAAATGTCATTATTGCGGTTA
>JAZSKK010000146.1:0-5772 GCA_045534795.1 Clostridia bacterium
TGCCTACAATCGGTATTCCCGGTACAATAGATAATGACCTTGCGTATACAGAATATACAATAGGCTTTGATACAGCTATAAACACAGCTATGGAGGCAGTTGATAAAATCAGAGATACTGCAAGCAGTCATAGCCGTTGTAATATAATTAAGGTTATGGGAAGAAATTCAGGCAACATTGCACTTAATGTTGGTATTGCATCAGGTGCAGAGGCTATTTTGATTCCCGAAAAGGAAATTGACTTTGAAAACGATATTGTTAAACCTATTGAACAAGGCCGTAACAGAAATAAAAAACACTTTATAATCATACTTGCTGAGGGTGTTAAAACAGATGTGACGGAGCTTGAAAAACGTGTTCAGAATGAAACAGGCATTGAAACAAAAACAACTATACTTGGTTATTTGCAAAGAGGAGGAAGTCCTACTGTTTTAGACCGTACACGTGCCAGCGAAATGGGTTGCCGTGCAGTTCAGCTTTTAAAGGACGGCATAGGTAACAGAGCTATTGGTGTAAAAAATAGTGAAATTTATGATATTGACATTTTTGAGGCTCTTTCAATGGAAAATAAGGCAAGAGAAGATTTGATTGAACTTTCAAAGATTTTGTCTATTTAAGGGTGTGCTTTTTTGAATATTCCAAATTTGTTATCCGTTATACGAATAATTTTGGTACCCATATTTACATACGAATTTGTTGTTTGTGATAACTTTTTCAATGCAGGTATATTGCTTTTGATATCAGGTATTACAGATTGTTGTGATGGGTTTATTGCTAGAAAATTCAATATGATTACAAACCTGGGTAAAATACTTGACCCTTTGGCTGATAAGCTTACACAGGTTATGACGGTGTTTTGTCTTGCAATTAAGAATTATCCTATAATGTGGTATTTGTTTACTTTTATTATTATAAAGGATTTACTCTTGTTAGTAGGGGGTATTGCACTTTATAAAAAGAGCGATTATGTTGTGTCGTCCAACTGGTGGGGGAAAATTGCTACAATAATATTCTATGTTTCAGTTATAATTGTAACGTTATTCTATCCGTTTTTAAGTGAATTTATGAAAAGTTTTATAGCTATTATTATAATTTTAGCCTGTGCTTCTGCACTTTTTGGATATATTTTAACATTTTTTTCAATTCGTTCAAAAAAAATTTAATAAAGTACTTGCATTGTTGGAAAAAGTTTGTTATAATATAAGACGCTGTATAAAATTTTTAAAAATGTGTTAATTGTTTTGTGATTATATAAGGAGGTGCGAAGCATGGCAAAGTGTGAAGTTTGTGGTAAGGGTGTAGCTTTTGGTATAAAAGTCAGCCATTCACACAGAAGAAGCAATAGAATGTGGAAGCCAAACATCAAAAGAGTTAGAGCTATCGTTAACGGTGAACATAAAAAGGTTTATGTATGTACACGTTGCTTGCGTTCAGGTAAGGTAGAACGTAACTACGGTAGTGCTGCTCCTGTATCAGCAGAGGCAATAGTTGCTGCTGAATAATATCGATGTTAAATATTAATACTGACACATATTACCGCTGATAGCTTGTATCAGCGGTTTTTGCTGTGTAAAAATATATTTGTAGCATTTTTTATTTTATCTCATATTATATATTGAGCTTTGATTTATAAATTCAATACTTATATGGGAGGTTAATGTTTATGAATGAGGTTACAAGACCTAACTGCGACTTTAAAGACGGCGTATGTATTCATACCGACCAGGTGTATGATTCATGTAAGGAAAAGGATTGTCTTGAAGATTTGCAGGTTATTTTAACAGAGGAAGGTCAGTGTATAGTAGATCAGGCTATAAATGTTAAGGTAAGAAGTGCAGAGGTTATCTGGATTTTTACGGATTTGGAGCCTGTTCCTTTTAACAAGGGATTTTTTACAGTAGATATTAAATATTTCTTTAAGGTAGTACTTGATGTATTCCGTGGCGTAGGGCATCCTACACAGGTTGAAGGCCTTGCAACTTATGATAAAAAGGTTATTTTGTTTGGTTCAGAGGGCACATCAAAAACTTTTTCTTCATCATATAATCCCGGCAACCAGATGCCTGTTATGTGGAAGAAAAACAATTTGCCAAAAGCAGTAGTGGAGGTAGTGGACCCAATAGCTTTGTCTGCAAGAATTGTCGATGCAAATGAAAAATGTTGTTGCTGCTGTTGTGATGTTTCCAGTATTCCAGACTCTATTTGTAGCTGTTTTAATAACCAACTAGTTGTTCCGTCTAATGAACGTAAGATACTCGTGACACTTGGTATATTTACTATTATTAAAATAGAGCGTAATGTTCAGCTTTTGATACCTGCAATAGACTTTTGTATCCCTACTAAGGAATGTACTGCTGCAACTGAGCAGAATCCTTGTGAATTGTTTAATTCTCTCCGCTTCCCTATGGATGAGTTCTTTCCGCCTCAGCGTGGGGAATTTGAGGACGATTGTTGTTGTAAATAACAAAAAAAAGACCCGTCGGGTAAGACGGGTCTTTGTGTTTTATAAATTTGACATTTGTTTTGGTTTATTGTATAATACTTTAATAATTTATCTTTGGAAAAGTAAGGGGGAAAATAAAAATGAAGCTTTATAATTTTGGTTGTGGTGCGGGTACAGAACCTATGGCAAATTTTATGCATTCATCCCACGCCTTTGAAATAAACGGCAGTATTTATTGGTTTGATGCAGGAGAGGGCTGTTCCAGAACTGCTCACCTTATGGGTGTTGATTTGCTTAATGTGAGAAATATTTTTATATCTCATCCTGATATTGACCACATAGGCGGTCTTCCTAATCTTCTTTTTACTATACACAAATTGTCAAAGAAAAAACATATATTGCCAAGCTTTAATGATATAAACGTATTTATGCCAAGTATGGATACATGGAATGCGGTTATTAAACTACTTACTGTGCGTAAAGATGATGATGCTACAAAGAAATGGAAATTTAATGTAGAACCTAAGCAGGTAGTTGAAGGAAAAATTTACGAGGATGAAAATTTGACGGTTTATGCTTTACATAATAACCATCTGCAGGCTCATGAGGCAGAGGGAGAACAGCTTTCATTTTCATATAAGTTAGTCTGCGAAGGAAAGACAATTATATATTCAGGTGACGTTCGTGGATTTGAAGATTTGGAGGAATTTTTGAAAGATGGCTGTGACTACTTGCTTATGGAAACAGGTCATCATTCATACGAAGAAGTTTGTGAATATGTGAATAATAAGGATGTTAAGAATTTGTTCTTTGTACATCACGGCAGACCTATCCTGGCTAATATAAATCAGGCACGCTTTCTTGCACAAAACATTGCAAATTGTAATGTTGTTTTCTGTGAAGAAAGGGCAGTATTTGAGCTATAAATTTCCTATATAATAAATGAGTCCGATACAATATCGGACTCATTTTGTTTATTATATTCACATTATTTAATATTAAATAATTTTGCTGCATTATTATAAAGAATATCTCTTCGTTCTTCATCTGCAAGGTCTATTTGCATAAACTTTACAAGCTCTGTTTCAGGCTCCCACATAGGATAGTCTGTGCCGAAAAGAACTTTTTTAGTGCCGTATGTCATTATAAGCTCTCTTGCCTTTTCAAAAGTCAATGCATAAAAGGAGGAGGAGCAGTCAACATAAAAATTAGGGTACTTACTCATTTTTTTAGTTGCTTCTTCCCAAATTGACCATCCGCCAAAATGAGCACCAATTACAGTAAGATTTTTATAAATATCAAGTATCGGCATCATTCTGTTAGGGTTTGAATAGTCGTATCTGTTGTCTCCTGTATGTATAAGTATTGGCAACTTACCTTCACAAAGCTCATAAATTTTAAGCATACGGTAGTCGTCAATTTTAAACTTTTGAATATCAGGATGCAGTTTAACGCCTTTTAACCCCAATTCAATTATTTCATTAAAATCTGCCTCAATATCATCACTGTCGGGATGCAGTGTGCCAAGTCCTGTAAATTTACCATTGCTGTCTGCAACAGACTGTGCAATAAAATTATTGATGCTTGAAACCTGTTTTGGTGTAGTTGCAACGGATTGCACTATAAAGTGTTCAATTTCCGCCTTTTTGCCATGTTCAAGTAGTGTTGAAATTTTGCCGTCAAGCAAAGATGGAATCTGATAAAAATCACCTGTACTGTCTGATGCTTTTTGAGCAATTTTGTCAGGGTATATATGACAATGGGCATCTATAATTTTGTAGTTTTTCATCTTAATCATTGCCTTTCAAAAAGTATGGGCGATTATCAAAACCGCCCGTACACATTGTTATCAGTCTTTGGTTACTATACCTTCAACCTTTTTTATTCCAAGTTTTTTTACAGCGTCTTCACGCATTTTGAATTTCAAAATCTTACCTGCTGCATTCATAGGGAAGCTGTCAACAAAGTCAATGTATTTTGGAACCTTATGTTTAGCCATGTGGTCGCGTATATACTGCTTCATTTCATCAACAGTCATACTTTCCCCTTCCTTAAGTATAATGCACGCCATAATTTCCTCACCGTATTGGTCATCAGGTACGCCGATAACCTGTACATCCTGTACCTTTTGGTGTGTATAGATAAATTCTTCAATTTCCTTTGGATAAATATTTTCGCCGCCGCGGATAATCATATCCTTAAGTCTGCCTGTAATTCGGTAGTTGCCTTCAGGAGTACGAAGAGCAAGGTCGCCTGTGTGCAACCAACCATCCTTGTCGATGGCTGCTGCAGTAGCTTCAGGCATTTTGTAATAACCCTTCATAATGTTGTAACCACGGGCAACAAATTCACCTGTTACATTATCGGGTAAATCTTCGCCTGTTTCAGGGTCTATAATTTTACACTCAATTTCCGGCAAAGCACGGCCTACTGTGGATACACGTACTTCAATAGAATCGTCTGTACTGCTCATTGTACAACCAGGGGAAGCCTCTGTCTGACCGTAAACTATAGTAATTTCCTTCATATTCATTTTGTTAACAACTTCGTTCATAACCGCTTCAGGACAAGGTGAGCCTGCCATAATACCTGTACGCATATATGAAAAGTCGGTTTTTGGGAAGTCAGGATGTTCAAGCATGGCAATGAACATTGTAGGTACACCGTGAAATGCGGTTATTCTTTCCTGATTGATACAAGCCAAAGCAGGCTTTGGTGTAAAATATGGAATAGGAAGAATTGTACCACCGTGTGTCATTGTAGCGGTCATAGCAAGTACCATACCGAAACAATGGAACATCGGTACCTGAATCATCATTCTGTCCGCTGTTGAAAGGTCCATTCTGTCACCGATACACTTACCGTCATTTACAACATTGTAGTGTGTAAGCATAACACCTTTAGGAAAGCCTGTTGTACCTGATGTGTATTGCATATTACATACATCGTGAGGGCTTACTGCTGCAGCAAGTCTGTAAATTTCTTCAATAGAAACCTTGGATGCTCTTTGCATTGCTTCCTCCCAGGTTAGGCAGCCCTTTTGCTTGTAATCAACGGTAATGATGTTGCGTAGGAATGGCAATCTTTTTGAATGCAGATGTTCACCTGGCTTAAGGTCTTCAAGTTCAGGACAAAGTTCTGCAATAATTTCGTTGTAATGTGAATCTCTCCAGCCTTCAATTAAAATAAGTGTATGTGCATCGGACTGCTTTAAAAGATATTCAGCTTCGTGAATTTTATATGCAGTATTCATTGTTACAAGAACTGCACCTATTTTTGTGGTAGCCCAGAATGCAATATACCATTGGGGAACATTCGTTGCCCATACA
>JAZSKK010000169.1:0-2862 GCA_045534795.1 Clostridia bacterium
CGTTAATCACAGCATTACCTGTAATAACAGTAACCTTATTTGCCTTCATTGTAGCACCAACACCAGAAACAAGTGTTTTAACTACCTTATTCTTTCTTTCAACAACCTTTGAATGGTCATACTTTACGCCCTCAACTGTAACGCCAAAGGCTTCACTTTCCTTAGCGTGGCGATACATTTTAGATGAATTTAACAATGTTTTTGTAGGGATACAGCCTTCGTTAAGACAAGTACCGCCAAGTGCCTTTTTTTCAAAAAGAGCAACCTTTAAACCGTTTTGAGCAGCACGTTCCGCACACAAATATCCACCAGGACCGCCACCCACAACTAACAAATCATAAATTTCCATAATATTATCTCCTTATTTAGCCAGAAGTGTTGTAAAATGTTCAAGATTATAAGCCAATTCCTTCTGGAATTTAGCAGCAGGTGTACCATCAACTGCACGATGGTCGTATGTAAGGCTTAGTCCCATAGCAGGGTAAATCTGAATAGAACCGTCTGCACCCTTACGAACACGTTCTATTGTACCGCATACACCCAAAATACCTGTCTGTGGTGGGTTAATAACAGGTGTAAAGGATTCAACTCCCATATTACCCAAGTTAGAAACTGTAAATGAGCCACCTGACAATTTATCAGGGCTTATAGCACCGTCACGACATTCAGCAGCCAATTCCTTAACAGCCTTTGAAATTTCCAACAAGCTCATTTCGTCAGCGTGGAAAATAGTAGGTACCATCAAGCCGCGTGGTGTGTCAACTGCAACACCGAGGTTAACGTGCTTAAACAAACGGATGTTGTTATCATCAAGCATATTGGCATTAAGGTCAGGATGGTTAAGCAATGTTCTTGAAACCGCATACAAAACTATATCACCAAGAGTAATGCCTGAACATTCATCCTCTGCAGCCTTAAGCTGCTTTCTGTATGCCAAAATGTTAGTAGCATCAAATGATGTGTTATGAGTAAGCTGAGCCATTGTTGAAAGTGATGTGTGCATTGACTTACTTATAGCACGACGGATACCGCTGAATTTAACATCTTCATATTCAACTTCTGCAACAGCAGGAGCAGCAGATGTAGCTGCTTTAGCAGCCGCAGGGTTATCCATAAGTGTTCTTACATCTCTTTCAATAATTCTGCCGTTAGGACCTGTAGGTGTAGCCAATGTTGCATCAACACCTGCACGTTCAGCCAATTTCTTTGCTCTTGGAGAAACTGCAGAGCTGTTACCATCTACAGCAGTACTTTCAACAGCAGCTACAACAGGAGCTTCTGCCTTAACTTCTTCAACATGGGCAGCTTCCTCTGCAGCAGATGCATCATCAGGACGCAAAGCTGAACAATCTTCACCAGGATTACCAACTGCACATACATTTACCAAGCAAGGTACTTCATCACCCTCCTGATAAAAAATTTCCAATAATGTTCCTTCTGCGGTAGATTCACATTCGAAGCTTGCTTTATCTGTTTCGTATGTAAAAAGAATATCACCGACTTTAACAGAATCTCCGACTTTCTTTTCCCAAGTACCGATGATACAACTTTCAACTGTTATACCTGCCTTGGGCATAATTACTGCATTTGCCAAAATAACTCCCCCTTATTTGGTATTTATTAATTAGTTGTATTACAACATATCTAAGTTAAATTATAACATATTTTGGTAATTTTTCAACACAAATTAGTTATATTACAACATTATAATGTTATTATACTACAATAAAATCAATACGTCAATGACTTTTTTAGCATAAAAATCTAAAAAAACGTCATATTTACAGAACAAACAAATAATCCTCTTTTTTTATAACTGAACTTCAAAATATTACTGATAGTTTTTCAGTTTTTATGTACATCTTACTCCCAAAAATTATTGACTGTCAACACAAATTTCATTATAATATAGTTGATGTATTAAGAGGGTGATGTTATTATTAAGCAATTACAAATTTATATAAGCAAAAGTCTTGACCCATACGAAAACCTGGCAACAGAAAAATATCTTATGGATACTACTCCGAAAGATTGTTGCACATTGTATTTGTGGCAAAACCAAAACACGGTAGTTATTGGCAGAAATCAAAACCCTTGGGCTGAATGCAGTTGTTCACTGTTAGAAAGCGAGGGTGGTATGCTTGCACGCCGTCTTTCAGGTGGTGGTGCGGTATTTCACGATTTGGGAAACCTTAACTTTACCTTTTTGTGTTCTACGGAAAATTACAATCTTAAAAAGCAACTGGAGGTTATTCAAAAAGCCTGCGGACTGGCAGGTATCACTACGGTAGTGTCAGGACGTAATGACATACTTGCAGATGGTAAAAAATTTTCAGGTAACGCTTTTTACAATTCAAAAGGGAAATCCTATCACCACGGCACCTTGTTGATTTCAGCGGATATGGAACGTATGCAAAGGTATCTTACCCCATCAAAAGCAAAATTAGAGTCTAAGGGAATTAAGTCAGTAAGGTCAAGGGTTGTAAATCTTTCAGAACTTTCACAGGGTCTTACTTGTGAAACTATGACACAGTATATGATAAGTGCTTTTGAAAATGTGTACAATATGAAGGCTGAAATTCTTCAGGAAATTAATTACGAAGAAATCCGCAGATTAGCCGATGAATACAGTAGTTGGGACTATCTGTACGGTACTCCTATTCCATTTTCCTTTTCTTGCCAGGAACATTTTAATTGGGGTAATATTCAGTTGCAGATGCAGGTGAAGGACGGTATAATAGAAAACGTAAAATTATACACTGATTCGATGGATTGGGATTTACCGGATATAGTACAAAAAGCCCTTACAAATTGTACATTTGAAATAACGGCTATTAACAATGCCATTAAAGGTACATTAAA
>JAZSKK010000057.1:0-2907 GCA_045534795.1 Clostridia bacterium
TCCCTTCCACTTTCGTACTGATACTACAAAATAAGGTTTGTCCTCACCAAAGCCTTCATTTGTAGGATTAAGGGAAAATGCAGGGTCCGCCGAAACTGTTATTTCGTTCTGTACATCCATACTTTCAAGTTCCTGCAAGGATTGTGCATCACGAAGGGTAATTTTGTCCACCCTCTCCAACAGGTTTTTACAATCTTTTCTGTTCTTTTCTTCCAAAAGAGGACCTATGCCGTTAGCATAAATCATAACCTTTGCTCCGTAATGCATTGCCAATTTGATAATAGACGAGTAGTATTTATATGAATGAGTGCTGGTAACATCCTGCAAAAGACTTCCTCCACCACTTACAAGCAAACGGGTATGCTTAAGAATATGCCATATCTTAAATACATTATATCTGTGTATGCTTTTTACATTATATAATGCCGCAGTTTCCTTTGGTTTACAGGAAAGTACCGTTATGGCAACATCCGGTTTTTGCTCCTTAAGGTTTTGAATAATAGCCTTAAGCAATGAATCATCGCCGATATTTTTATAGCCGTAATATCCTGAAATAAGGGCATCGTTTGGACGAAATGGATTTTTGGCAAGCAGCTTGGTATATGCATTTTCATAGTCATTAACCATCCTTGCAACAGAGTAGTTGTCTATGATAAACTGCCTGTTGAAATCTCCCATTTCAACAATATTATTGCTATCCAGAATCCTGCAAATATCATTATATAAAATCTCGTCCGTAGGCATTTCGCATCCTCGGCAACAAAAGTTTGTCTTAATGCAAACGTCGATTTTATCTTGTTCAAACACGCCTATGTAACCCTCGTTACCTGCGATAATAACAGGCTTTTGGGCAGACATAGCCTCCAAAGCTGCACGTGAAACACCTATAAACATATCTCCTGATGCAACAAATTTATTAATGTCCGTACGACCGTTTGTAGCAACGGCAACCCTTGTACCCACTGTATCATTAACCTCTTTTACCTTTGAAACCAGGCGGGCATAATCATTGCCTCCACCTACTATTACAACCTCAAGGTTTGGATATTTTTCGTAAAGCATAGGTGTAACGTTAAGAAGATTAAACGCAACAGCACTGCGGTCCGTGTCCATACGGCTTACATATACTATTCGTGTTTTACCTGATGAAAGCCCAAATTCATCTGCCACATCTGAATAATCCGTAGATACGGAAAACTTTTCTGTATCTATGCCATTGATTGTAACATCTACCTTATCCAGAGGATAACCATAATTATCATAAAGATATTTTTTAATATCATTACTTACTGCAATAGAGCGTTCTCCCCAATTTGTAATATGCTTCAGCATTATATCTGTTTTAAACACCCAATGAGCAGTTGTTATAAAACGAAACTTTAGCTTTTTATGAAGCATACCGCATATAAACCCAGGGATTCTTGCATGTGCATGAACTATGTCAAATTTATTTTCCTTAATTATTTTTCTTAATCCCCAATAGGATTTTAAGATACAAGAGGGCCTCTTTGTATGCAATGGCAATTTGTGGTGCTTTATGTTATACGCAGCAATTTCCTTTTCATAAACACCGCCGTTAGACGCAACATGAACCTCGTTACCACGTCTTGCAAGCTCCATAGCAAGTTCCGCAACGTGAGTTTCTGCACCGCCTATTTCAAGCCCCATTAACACCATCAATATTTTCAAAGGCCTATTCTCCCTTCATATCAAAAATTATACCTACTACCCCCGGACCTGTATGTGTACCTATAATACAACCAAGGTCATACATTTCAATTTCCACATCACCCAATTTTTCTTTTAAAAGATTTATGGCAATTTCACAGCTTTCATCTGAATAGCCATTTGCAAGCCAGATTTTGGGCTTGTTATTTGTATCATAAACCTCTGCAGTCATATCTGTAATTTTATTAAGTGATTTTTGTATTCCACGTTCCTTGCCGATGTTTTCTACCAGGCCGTCATTAATTGTAAGTATAGGCTTAATTCCCAAAAGACCACCTATAACAGCCGTTGTGGCTTTGATTCTGCCACCCTTTTGCAGATGATTAAGGTCATCAACCACAAAGAAAGCCTTGCCTGTTTTCTTGCCTGACTCGAAAACCTCCAGCACTTCTTCCAGAGTTGCGTCATTTGCAGCAAGCTCTGCCATTTTTACAACATCCTTGCCATATAACATCGAAAACTTTTCACTATCAAGAATAATGATATTGGATTCGTGACCCAATTCATCTTCTATCTGTTGCTTTAAAAGATGTGCCGCATTATAACCGCCGCTTGCCTTTGATGACAGGGTAATCAGAATCTGATAATCATATTCCTCAAGGTTGGCTCTGAATTCCCTTTCAATCCATTCAAGAGGCATCATACTTGTTGTAGGAATTTCCTCCATATCGCTAAGACTTTTCATATATTCTCTGCCATCAAGGTCATATCTGTCATAATAGGTCTTTCCATCAATTACAATACATACTGGAATATATCCTATATTATATTTTTCTACAAGATATTGGGGAATATCACTTGCTGAATCAGCAATAATCTTAATACGTGCCATGTAATTTACCCTCCTGTAACAATTTGTCAAAATTTTTCTGCCTTAAAAATTCATAAGTTGCAATAGCCACTGCATTAGACAAATTAAGTGACCTTGCCTCATCAATCATAGGTATTCTTACGCATCTGTCCTCATAATGTTTTTTTAGCAGGCTCTCGGGCAGCCCCTTGGTTTCCTTACCGAACAGTAAATACACATCATCAGGAAAATCAACCTCTGTGTATGCCCTTGGTGCCTTTGTCGTAAAATAAAACATTGTATCATTTTTATGAATTCCCATAAATTCATCAAGGCTGTCATAATAGGTAATATCTAAAAGATGCCAATAATCAAGCCCTGCTCTTTTT
>JAZSKK010000225.1:0-3310 GCA_045534795.1 Clostridia bacterium
CCCTCCGACTTGCTGTTTATATAGACATTGTGGGGACATACAGGAGTTACAACAAAAGCGTTAACCAACGGGTCTATAATCGGACCGCCTGCCGAAAGGGAATATGCGGTAGAGCCGGAGGAGGTAGAAACTATTAATCCGTCAGCTCTAAACTGATTCATTGGTACGTCCTCAATAATTATATCTATGTCAAGCATTTTTGGGGAATTACCTCTATGGATTGAGGCTTCATTGATGGAATAATATATATTACCTAAATGCTGAAGCTTTATTATGGGCCTTTTTTACAAGGAAAAATTACCGTTTATAATATCATCCAGTCCTTGCATATCATTTTTTTCAAGCTCTGTT
The DNA here is from genome assembly GCA_045534795.1 of Clostridia bacterium. Classification (GTDB taxonomy): domain Bacteria; phylum Bacillota; class Clostridia; order Monoglobales; family Firm-18; genus CAZNKU01. Next base: position 352 of record JAZSKK010000225.1, read on the forward strand.
AAAAATCCAATATTTCCGTGATTTATGCCAAGGATAGGTATATCTGTATTAATATAATTTTTGCTTGCAGACAAAATTGTACCGTCACCGCCGATTATAATTGCAATATCAATGTCCTTGAATGTTTCAATATCAACATATTCGGCTTCAAAATTATGTACTGCAAGACTGTGGTCCATAAATACATTTATGTTTTTTTTCTTTAAATATTCAATTATTGTTTTTGTACCCTCACCGTTAACATCACGCAGGAGATTGGGTATTATCGCAATGCTTTTCATATAATCGCTCCTTTAAAGAGTGTGCGAATTTTCAACTATATCAATAATATCTATTTCATTATCTTCATTTTGTTTTGATATATGCATAAGGTATTCTATATTTCCCTCAGGTCCCTTGATAGGGGAATAGGTAACCTCTGATACTCTGAAACCAAAGCTTCGTGTAAATTCCAATACGTTTTCAATAACCTCTATATGAACATTTTTATCTCTTACAACACCTTTTTTACCGACCTTTTCTCTGCCTGCTTCAAACTGTGGCTTTATAAGTGCTACAATCTCGCCGTCATCCCTTAATAGGTTATACATAACAGGTAAAACAAGCTTCAATGAAATAAATGCAACATCAATCGAGGCAAAGTCAAGCTTTTCATCTATATCATTTTCGGTTACATATCTTATGTTTGTACGCTCCATATTGCATACACGCTCATCCTGTCGTAATTTCCATGCTAACTGACCATAGCCAACATCTACACAGTAAACCTTGCTTGCACCATTTTGCAGCATACAATCAGTAAATCCACCTGTTGACGCACCTACGTCCATACACACCTTGCCTCTAAGTGTAATGTCAAAGTTGGTCATTGCTTTTTCAAGCTTTAATCCACCACGGCTGACGTACTTTAATGTGTTTCCGCGTACTTCAACGGTATCGCCGTCGTTTACCATATCACCGGCTTTTGTAGCCTTTTGATTATTTATATATACAATACCTTCCATAATTATACTCTTTGCCTTTTCACGACTTTCAGCATAACCATTTTCTGTAAGGTATATGTCTAATCTTTCTTTCAAATATTGCACATCCTTTCAATTTCACGTGCTATAGATTGTGCATCTATATTGTTTTCCTTATATAAATTATCAATGTCACCGTGTGTTACAATTTTATCCTTGTAACCAATTTTTGTTACGGCAACACCTAATGCATTTTCCACAATACTGCCCATACCGCCGCTTGTGGTATTGTCCTCAACAGTAATGATTTTACCTGTTTTGTTGTAGGATTTTTTTATTGTATCAATATCAATAGGCTTAACTGTTCTTGCATCAATAACCTCGACGCTGTATTTAGAAATTTCAGCAGCCTCAAGTGCATTAATAAGCATATTGCCTTCTGCAACTACGGTAATGTCATTTCCATCTTTTTCAACAACAGCTTTGCCGTATTCAAATGGTTTTTCTGTCTTGTAATCATTATAAAAAATTTTCGGATACCTTATTGCAATGGGTCCACTGTGAACATTTATTGAATAGTCAAGCATTTCCTCAAGCTGAGTGGAAGAGGAAGGTGTTAAAATTGAAATATTAGGCAATGTAGAAAGATATGATAAATCAAATATTCCGTGATGAGTTTCGCCGTCCTCGCCTACCAGACCAGCTCTGTCAATAGCTAATACAACGTGTGCTTTTTGTAAAATCAGGTCATGATATATGTTATCGTATGCACGCTGTAAAAATGTTGAATATACAGCTACAACAGGAACTGCACCGCCTTTAGCCATACCTCCTGCAAATGTTACTGCGTGACCTTCCGCAATACCAACGTCGTAAAATCTATCAGGATAAGCCTTTGAAAAGTCTGAAAGACCTGTGCCGTCAGGCATTGCTGCTGTAATAGCTACAACCTTGTTGTTATTTTTTGCAATTTCTGTTAATTTCCTGCCAAAAACTTTGGAGGGAAATACACTATCTGAAGTTTTTTTATACAATTCACCTGTTTGTTTATTAAACTTGCTTATTCCGTGGAATTTGCTGGGATTTTCCTCAGCATAGGTATAACCCTTGCCTTTTTTTGTATAGGCGTGTATCATAACGGGGCCTTTTATATTTTTGGCTCTTTCCAATACCTCGGTCAATTCCTCAATGTTATGACCGTCAACAGGACCAACACAAGTAAAACCCAACTCGTCAAACAATGGGGTTTTTAATAGTACGTACCTGAAAGCGGATTTTAATGAACTGATTGATTTTGAAATTGGCTTACCTACTACAGGTATTTTTTTTAGTGTTGATGAAACATCGTGTTTTGTTTTTACATAGCTTGGGTTTGTTCTTAATTTTGTAAGGTATTTTGACATTCCACCAACATTTTTGGATATAGACATTTCGTTATCGTTTAAAATAACAATAAAATTTGTCTTTAATCTGGAGGCGTTGTTTATACCCTCAAAGGCAAGACCGCCACTTAAGGCGCCGTCGCCGATTACTGCCACAACACTGTTTGTTTTGTTGTTTAAATCCCTTGCACATGCATAGCCCAATGCTGCGGATACAGAATTGCTTGCATGACCTGCATCAAAAGCATCGTGCTCACTTTCGGCAGAGCGTGGAAAACCGCTTAAACCGCCGTATTGACGCAATGTTTCAAATTTATCTTTTCTTCCTGTCAGTATTTTGTGTACGTATGCCTGATGGCCTACATCCCAGACAATTTTATCCTCAGGTGAATTAAATACCTTGTGTATGGCTATTGTAAGCTCTACAATTCCAAGGTTTGATGCCAGATGTCCGCCGGTTTTAGATACATTGTGCACAAGAAAATCCCTTATTTCAGATGCAAGTACATTAAGGCTTTCGTTATTTAATTTTTTCAAATCTGACGGACTGTCAATGTGTTGCAATATACTCACGGATTTTTATCCTCACTTTGTTTCTTAAAATAACTTTTCTTT
>JAZSKK010000236.1:0-2097 GCA_045534795.1 Clostridia bacterium
TATTAAAAAAATCCCTGATAATGGATTTGTTGTAGTTAATTTTGACGACGAAAATGTCAAAGACAGTCTTAAGGATGTTAAATGCGAGATTATTTCATACGGAAAAAATGCTGAATACACATATAAAAATATATCCTTTGATGAAAATGGTAATGGTATTTTTGATATATATAAGGACGAACAAAAGCTTGCTCACATTCATCTGAATGTTGGCGGAATGCACAATATATCCAACGCAACTGCGGTGTTTGCTGCATCACACAAGCTTGGAATTAAAACAGAAAGTATTGTTAAAGGCATCGAAATTTTTAATGGGACAAAAAGACGTTTTGAATACAAAGGAACAATAAACGATGCCAAGGTATATGACGACTATGCTCATCATCCCACAGAAATTATTGCAACCTACGATACTGCATCAAAAATGAATTATAATAAAACATGGGTTGTATTTCAACCTCACACCTATTCAAGAACAAGTGCATTGCTTGACGACTTTGTGGCTGCATTATCAAAATTTGACAATGTAATTATAACGGATATATATGCAGCAAGGGAAAAAAACACAATAGGTATAACAGCAAAGGCAATTTCAGATAAAAAAGAAAATGCCCAGTATATTTCAGATTTTTCTGAAATATCCGAGCATCTTAAATCAAATGTAAAGCCTGATGATATTGTTATAACAATGGGTGCAGGAACAATAACAAATTTATCCAAGTTCCTTTTTGATATCAATTAAAAATTCATAAGGTACACAGAGGTTTCCTCTTCCTGTACCAAGATAAACACCAGGTCGGCGTGTACCGTGAAAATCGGTACCGCCGCTTTTTAATAAATTATATTTTTCACTTATTCTGTGGGCAAGTTTTTCAACACGCTTGTCATACCCTGAATAGAAAACTTCTATTCCTTTTAAACCGTAACCCATAAGTCGTCTGACAGTTTTTTCGGTATCAGCATCACTTTGTTTTAAATAGTTAATATGTGCCAATACAGGTATTCCACCGCTTTTTAAAATCGATTCTATACCTTCTTGTTCACTTATCTGCCTCATAGGAACATAGGTTTTTGTGCCAGGTATAAGATATTTTCTGAAAACCTTTCTGTAATCATTGACCATACCCATATTCTGCATATAATATGCAATATGTAACCTGCCCAAATTTTTTGTATTCATTGTTTTTTCAATCATTTCATAAGATACATCAAAGCCTTCTTTGCGTAGGTTTAAAATCATTTCCTCATTTCTATGCCTTCTGTAACAGCTTAATGTATCCATTACCTTTAACAGATTACTGTCCTTATGGTCAATAAATAATCCAACTATATGTATATCCTCGGTATCTCCAACGCTTATCTCAACACCGGGAACAAGTTCTAAATCTACTTCTTTAGCTTTATTTACAGCCTCTTCTATACCGTTAATTGTATCGTGGTCTGTAACAGCCATAGCTGCAAGACCAGCTTTTTTTGCCAACAACACAACGTCTGAGGGAGTGAATGTACCATCTGATGCAGTAGTATGCACATGAAGGTCAATCATTCGTGTCATTTTTTATTTCTCCTTCAAAATTTTCTTAAGTTCATCCATGAAAGTGTTAACGTCCCTGAACTGTCTGTAAACAGAAGCAAAGCGAACATAAGCTACTTCATCAATATCTTTTAGTTCATTCATTACCATTTCACCAATTTCTACAGATGAAATCTCACGTTTCAAAGTGTTTTGGATGCTTGTTTCAATGTTATCAACAACAATCTCAAGCTGCCCTATTGTTACGGGTCGCTTTTCACAAGCACGCAACAAACCATTTAAAAGTTTTTGTCTGTCGAACTGCTGTCTGGTCTTATCCTTTTTCACAACAATAAGCGGTATATTTTCCACCTTTTCATAAGTTGTGAACCTTTTTCCGCATTCAAGACATTCTCTTCTTCTTCTTATAGAGCTACCGTCATCTGCTGATCTGGAGTCGATAACCTTACTTTCAATGTGTCCGCAAAATACACAACGCATAACTTATCACCATCCATTTAAAATTTTGGAAACCAATACTAAAAACACAATATTTAGTATCTTTTTTTACATTATAACATATA
>JAZSKK010000095.1:0-4034 GCA_045534795.1 Clostridia bacterium
GCTTGGCCTCCGACTTCAATGGCTTTGGGTAAAAAAGCTTATGCAATCAGCAACAATGGTATGGAGTTTACAGATGTTAATATGGACAAGCTGTTGTTTGAAAGGTTTTTGGGCAAAAAAGTAAGACGTGCAGGACAAAAAACTAAGGGACCAAAAAAAAGAACCGATGAAGATAACCGCAGTTTTGAAGAGGGATTAAATAGAATCCTTGCCAAGATAGGTATTGACAAGGGTTAATTATTGTGTTAGTATTAAAAAAGATAATTTTTAGGAGAAATAACAATGAGCAATAATTCAGTTTTGAACAACTTGTATTATTACTTTGCTACTTACTTTATGTACGTAGCTTATTTTGGTTGCTCAAAATTGAATATTACTGTATGTTAAGTCTTAGATTATTTATATAAATTGAATGCATTAGGCAGCTTACATACAGTAAGCTGTTTTTTTATTTTGCATTCGATATATCTGGAGGCATTAAAATGATTATTGTAACTAAAAATGATGTAACTGAACAACAAATTGAGTCAATTGCCGAGGAGCTTTCCGCCAAGGGACTAATATTACAGGTTAATCGGGGCAGACAATCTTGCATTATTGGTCTTTGTGGTGACGTATCATGTGTTGACCCGGGCTCTATAACTAGTAAGTATGATTTTGTTGAACAGGTTTTAAAGGTCAGTGAACCATATAAAAAGGCAAACAGAAGATTTAAGCCTGAAAATACGGTTATAAAAATCGGTGATTTTGAAATAGGAAATCCACATAGACTGGCGTTGATTGCAGGACCTTGTTCCGTTGAGTCTGAGGAACAGATATGCCATATAGCTGAGAATGTAAAAGCTCTTGGTGCAAAAATGTTAAGGGGCGGTGCATATAAACCTCGTACGTCACCTTATTCATTTCAGGGGATGGAAACAGAAGGGCTGTTTTTGCTTAAGGAAGCTCACAATAAAACAGGCTTGCCTGTAATTTCTGAAATTACAAGCCCATCACATATAGAACAGTTTCTCGACTATGTAGATGTATTCCAGGTTGGTGCAAGAAATATGCAAAATTTTGAACTGTTAAAAGAACTTGGAAAGACAAACAGACCTGTTTTAATAAAAAGAGGTTTGGCAAACACAATGGAAGAACTTTTAATGTCTGCTGAATACGTAATGAACGGTGGAAACGAGCAGGTTATTCTTTGTGAAAGAGGTATAAGAACCTTTGAAGATGCTACACGTAATACCTTGGATATTAGTGCCGTACCGATGCTTAAACGTATGACACACCTCCCTGTTGTGGTGGATCCATCTCATTCATCAGGAATTTCGTGGATGGTAGAGCCTCTCGCCAAAGCGGCTGTTGCAGCAGGTGCAGATGGTCTTATGATTGAAGTCCATAATAATCCTGCAGCAGCATTATGTGACGGTAAACAGTCTATTACAATAGAACAGTTTGATATATTGGTTGAAAAATTAAGAGTTATTGCTGCAGTAGAGGGTAGAACGATATGAAAATAGAGGTTAAAACAATAGGCATAGTAGGTTATGGACTAATAGGCGGTTCCTTGGGTATGGCGCTTAAAAAATATACTGATAACCATATAATTGCCATAGATAACAATAAGGATGTATTGGATTACATTAAAGATAATAATCTTGCAGATGAAGTATCTGAAGTTACAGGTGATATTTTACAAAAATGTGATGTTATGTTTATTGGATTATATCCCGAGGACATCCTAAACTTTGTTGATAAATTTTCAGACAAGTTCAAACCAGGAACAATTGTCGTTGACTTATGCGGTATCAAACAATTTGTTGTAAGAAGATATAAAGATTTAAAAAACATAAATTTCATAGGGGCGCACCCTATGGCAGGCAAGGAAAAAAATGGTATTACAACTGCCGATGCAGATTTATATAGTGGAGCATCATTTTTGATTACCCCTACAGAAACCTCAAATCAGGATTCTATTGAATATATTAAATATCTTGCAAAAAAAGTTGGTTTTGAAAAAATTGTTGTTACAACTGATGAAAATCATGATAAAATGATAACATACACTTCACAGCTTCCCCATATAATGTCAGTTGCCTATGTATTGCAGGAATGTCATAGTAAATGTGACGGTTACTATGCAGGCAGTTTTAAAGATATGACAAGGGTTGCTGATATTAATTCAATACTGTGGACACAGCTTTTTAAAAATAACAGAAAATTTTTAACTAAACAAATTGATGAATATGTAAATTCTCTTGAAATGATTAAAGAGTATATAAATTCTGACGGTGATGAACTTAAGGAATTGCTGTCAAAATCCAAAAAAATTAAGGAGTGGCAGGATGAAAACTATAAATGTTAATACATCATCTAAAAGTTACAATATATATGTTGGAAAAGGTATTCTGTCTCTTGCCGGCGAAATCATTAAAAAACTTGATTTTTCAGGCAAAATTATGATTGTAACTGATGATAAGGTTGCACCCATTTATCTTGAAACTGTGAAAAATTCCATTGAAGGTGCAGGACTTAATGTTTTTACAACAATTTTGCCCAGTGGTGAAGAACATAAGAATATGGATTCTGTAATGAAGATATATGAATCTGCAGCGATGAATAATTTTAATCGCAAGGATATGTTTGTAGCCTTAGGTGGTGGCGTTGTAGGTGATATGACAGGCTTTGCAGCATCTACTTTTTTACGAGGTGTGAAATATGTTCAGATACCAACCACATTACTTGCTCAGGTTGATTCATCAATAGGTGGTAAAACAGGGATTGATTTGCCATTCGGAAAAAATCTTGTTGGTGCATTTTGTCAGCCACAGGCTGTAATTGCAGATATCCTGACTATAAAAACACTTACTGATGAACATATAGCAAGCGGTATGGCAGAGGTTATAAAGTCAGCTTTTATAAGGGAAAAGGATTTTGTTGATTTACTTTTAAATTCTACTGATTTTGATACTGATGTTGAGGAATTTATAATGCGTTCAATGAATGTAAAAAGGGAAGTAGTGGAAATAGATGAATTTGAAAAGCATGAGCGTATGATGCTTAATTTTGGACATACACTTGGTCATTCTATTGAAAAGTTAATGAATTTCAGAGGGATTTCTCACGGACAGGCTGTTGCGATTGGTATGTCATTGATTACAAAAAATACGGAAGTTAAAAATACTTTGAATAAAGTGTTAGATAAGTATAATCTGAAAACTGATATAAATATTCCCATAAAACAGCTTATTGATGCAGCGAAAAATGATAAAAAGTCAGTAAGTGACGGAATAAATATTGTAGTGGTTGAGGAAATTGGAAATGCCGATATCAGAAAAATTACATTTGAGGAGTTTTATAAACTATATGAATAAAATTGTTTTAAAGCCGTCACCGGTTACTGGAAGTGTTAAAGTATCTTCATCAAAAAGTGTTGCACATCGTGCTTTAATAGCGGCTGCATTTAGTGAAAAACCGATATTGGTTAAAAATATTGATTTTTCAAATGATATCCACGCAACTATGGATGCACTAAAACAGCTTGGTATAAATTTTACTGAGGAAAATGATAGTGTTTTGGTGGATGGTAGTACAATTAAGCGTAATTGCGATATATCCATTGATGCTAATGAATCAGGCTCTACATTAAGGTTTTTGATTCCTGTTTCATCTATGCTTGAAAAATCAGTAACATTTGAAGGTAAGGGCAGGCTTCCAGAAAGACCTTTGAATGACTATTTTGAAATATTTGATAAGTACGGAATAGATTATTCATATCCGCAAGGTAGCTGCTTGCCATTAAAGGTATGCGGAGATATTAATTTTGACGAAGTTGATGTTAAGGGCAATACAAGCTCTCAGTTTATAACAGGTCTTGTTTTATGCGGACTTGTAAATCCCGTTAAGGTAAATATTACTACGGAACTTCAGTCAAAGCCTTATGTTGACATTACAGTTGATGTTTTAAGAAAATTTGGTTGCGAAATTTTGGAAGATAAGAATACATATCAGATTAAAAAGAACAAAACATTAATTGATGAATATAA
>JAZSKK010000009.1:0-2040 GCA_045534795.1 Clostridia bacterium
TATATTGGTTCTACTGACGGAAGAGGTTTGCACCATTTGGTTTACGAAATTGTAGATAATGCAATAGACGAAGCATTGGCAGGCTATTGTGACGAAATATACGTATCAATTAACGGAGATAACAGTATTACTGTAATAGACAATGGACGAGGTATTCCTGTAGGCATTCAGGCACAAACAGGTAAGCCTGCGGTGGAGGTTGTATTTACAGTACTTCATGCCGGCGGTAAATTCGGTGGTGGAGGATACAAGGTTTCCGGCGGTCTTCACGGTGTTGGTGCGTCTGTTGTTAATGCATTGTCAGAATATACTGAGGTTGAAGTATATAAGGATGGTAAAATTTATCAACAAAGATATGAAAGAGGTCCTGCAACAACAGAACTTACAATTATAGGAGATACCGATAAAAAGGGTACAAAAATAACCTTTAAACCGGACTATCAGGTTTTTGAAACCTTGGATTTTGAATATGATACTTTGCATAAAAGATTAAAAGAGCAGGCTTTTCTTAATGCAGGTATAAAAATTATACTTGAAGACAAACGCGCTGAAAAAGAAAAAAAGGCAGAGCTTTTATATGAAGGCGGTATCAGGGAATATGTACAGGATATCAATAAAAATAAAGAAGCCTTGCATGAAGAAATTATTTATGTTTCAGGAGAAAGAGAAGGCTCCATGGCGGAAATCGCTATGCAGTACAATGACGGCTATAGTGAAAATATAGTTTCATTCTGTAATAATATCCATACTACTGAAGGAGGTACGCATGAAACAGGCTTTAAAACCTCACTGACACGTGTTATTAATGATTATGCCCGTAAGTATAAAATGCTTAAGGATAATGACGAAAATTTAAAGGGTGAAGATACTCGTGAAGGTCTTACCTGTGTAATCAGCGTAAAGGTGGAAGAAGCACAGTTTGAGGGACAGACTAAAACAAAGCTTGGAAACAGTGAAGTCCGCGGACTTGTAGAAGGTATAATAGGTGAAAAGCTTGAACAGTTTATGGAAGAAAATCCTGCAACTGCAAGGTCAATTATAGAAAAAATTCTTTTGGCATCACGTGCAAGAGAGGCTGCAAGAAAGGCAAGAGAAAATACCAGAAGAAAAACAGCTTTGGAAAATACCAGACTTCCCGGTAAATTGGCAGATTGTTCCGACAGAGATAATACTTATACAGAGCTTTATATCGTCGAGGGTGACTCTGCGGGCGGTAGTGCAAAGCAGGGACGTGACCGTTCATTCCAGGCTATTCTGGCACTTTGGGGTAAAATGCTTAATGTTGAAAAGGCAAGAATAGACAAAGTTTATGGTAATGATAAATTAACCCCTGTTATAACTGCTTTGGGTGCAGGCTTTGCAGATGATTTTGATATAGAAAAGCTAAAATACGGCAAGATAGTTATTATGGCCGATGCCGACGTAGATGGTGCTCACATCAGAACACTTCTTTTAACATTTTTCTTTAGATTTATGAGACCTTTGGTCGAAGCAGGTAGAATTTATATAGCTCAGCCACCTTTGTTTAAAATTGAAAAGGGGAAAAATGTTAAGTACGCTTATTCAGATGAGGAACAAAGAAGAATTATTGATGAATTTGGCGGTGGTTGTAAGGTACAGCGTTATAAAGGTCTTGGTGAAATGGACCCTGAACAGTTGTGGGAAACAACTATGAATCCTGAAACCAGAATTATGCTTCAGGTAACTATGGAGGATGCTATTGCAGCAGACGAAATATTTACAATTCTTATGGGTGATAAGGTAGAACCAAGAAGAGAATTTATTGAAGCAAATGCAAAATACGTAAGTAATCTTGACGTTTAATAAACAGACCATTTGAAGGGAATGAAAAAAATGGATATATCTAATCAAAAAATTATTCCGGTAGAACTTGTCAAGGAAATGAAAAAGGCTTATATTGACTATTCAATGTCAGTTATTGTAAGCCGAGCATTGCCTGATGTTCGAGACGGATTAAAACCTGTACATAGAAGAATTTTATATGCTATGTATGAAGGTGGATATACATCTGATAAACCG
>JAZSKK010000044.1:0-3853 GCA_045534795.1 Clostridia bacterium
GTTGCTTTTGGGTGATATTTTGTACCACGGTCCAAGGAACGATTTGCCAAAGGACTATAATCCAAAGTCCGTAATAAATATGCTTAATGAGTTAAAGGACAATATCCTTTGTGTACGCGGTAACTGTGATACAGAGGTTGACCAGATGGTATTAGACTTTCCCATACTTGCAGACTATTGCATTATATATGATGGTGGCAAAATTATCTATGCAACACACGGGCATAATTATAACGAAAGTAATCTCCCTCCACTACAAAAGGGGGATATTCTGCTACACGGACATACACACGTTCCAAAATGCGTAGAACACGAAAATTACACATACATAAATCCCGGCTCTGTTTCCATACCAAAGGAAAACAGCCATCATGGGTATATAATTTTGGAAAACGGAGAATTTACGTGGAAGGATTTTGACGGCAATATAATTAATATATGATAAAAAAAGCAAGACAGAAAAACTGTCTTGCTTTTTACTTTGCAAATTTTTAAAGAACACAGCTAAATAACATTTTAATTATTTTCTATAAATTCTTTAACCATATCAGCTAATTTTACGTTAGTGTAACGTGTATGACGCCCTTCAACTACTCTCAACTCTACTTTTGACATATCATATCCAAAATGTTCCATAGTTGACATCACCATTTTCAACTGGTCGTGTCTTCCTGGAATATCATTTGTAGCACATATATGTAGCATAGGAGGACATTCAGTACCATCAGCGCCTATATGGTATACAGGTGCTGCTTCATCAACAATTACTCTTCTGTAATCCAATCCTCTTTCACGAAGCACGTTAAAATGAGTAGTAGGCTGACCTGCGTTATGAACAAATCCAGCAATTTCCATAGGGCTTATTTTATGTATTCCAAGCCATCTTTTATCGAAGCATAACATCATAGAAAGATATGCCCCTGCAGAGCTTCCTCCCACATAGATTTTGTCGCATTTACCATATTCATTTATGTTTTTAAATACCCATGCAACTGCAGCAGCTGCATCTCTTACAAAATCAGGATATGCCGCAGTAGGATACAATCTGTAATTAGCACTGGCAACAGCAATATTACTATCAGTAAGAACCTGTGCCATTTCAGGACAAGATTTATTACCTTTTTCTATTCCACCACCGTGAAAATACACAAACACAGAAAATTCTTCAGATTCAGGAAGATATAAGTCCAATTTCTGTCTTTCATTATCCGTACCTGCATAACAAATATCATTTATTACCTTCATTTTAAATTACCTCCAAATATATTTATTTCCATTTTATAAAATTATAACTTTCAAGTATCCGAAAATATTCCGCCAACCTCTCATACAAAGGCTCTGCCTTTTCTCCAAAATGCTCCTTTACAAATTCCCCTAATTCAATAAGATTTTTGTCACCCTCAACCAAGGGCCACACAAAGCTTCCCATTTCATCAAGATGAACATAGCTGATTTTCGGCTTTTTGAAAAACTTTTGGGCAATACGGTTAAACAACCCTGTATTTTTTATCTCCAGAGTAACCTTTTCCTCCTCGACCTTCCATTCAATATCAGGATTGCGAAAGGGAATACCTTCAAGATAATTTTTGCTTATAACCTTCTTTTTCATAATTATTTACTACGCTTTTTCCAAAGTGAAAACTTAAGAACACTCAAAACCACAAGGCCAAATACCACAAGGCTTGCAGCATTTGCAACAGGTGTGGACAATCCTAATTTGCCTGAAATATCAATTACAGAATCTATACCAAATACCGCAAACAAAGCAAGTAATATACCTACAAGGCCTTCACCTGCTATCATACCTGAACAGAAAAGGATGCCATCATTAACAATAGCCTTCTTTTCTTCCTCTGCACGCTTCATCTTATCAAGCACAAGTCGTACAAGACCTCCAACCATAATGCAGGCATTAAGATGAACAGGCAGATAAACACCAATAGCAAAAGGAAGTACAGGAATACCCACAATTTCAACGGCTATTGCTATAAACACACCTGTGAATACCAACGCCCAGGGAAGATTGCCCTCCATAACACCCTCAATAATCATTTTCATCAAGGTTGCCTGAGGTGCTGCAAGCTCCTCGGAACCAAAGCCCCAAGCACTGTCAAGGAGATACAATGTACCGCCAATAGCCAAAGCCGCTGAAATTACACCTATAATTTCACCTATCTGCTGTTTTCTTGGTGTTGCACCAAGCAAAAAGCCTGTTTTAAGGTCCTGTGATGTATCACCTGAAATTGCGGCAACAATACAGATTATTGAACCTATTGCAATAGCAGCGTGCATACCTGCCGCCCCCATCTGACCTGTAACCTTAAGGATAACAGTAGCTATAAGCAATGTTGCAATAGCCATACCTGAAACAGGGTTGTTGCTGCTGCCTACAAGTCCAACCATACGTGATGATACTGTTGCAAAAAAGAAACCAAAAACAACCACTATAACTGCACCAAGAAATGATACAGGAATTGCCGGTACCAACCATACCAAAAGTGTAAGAACAAATATAACGGCCAATACAACCTTTATGTTAATATCCTGTGCTGTTCTTGCATTACTGATTTCACCCTTTTGTGACATACTCTTTATAGCATCTGCAAAGGTACGCACAATCAACGGAAGTGATTTTATAAGACTTATAATACCGCCTGCAGCCAATGCACCTGCACCGATATAGCGTATATATGAGCTCCATATTCCGCTTGCCCCATTTGCCTGATAAATTGCACCGATTGTTTCTGTACCCGGATACATAATAACATCCTGCCCAAAAAGCACTATAAGGGGAATCAATACCAACCAGCTAAGAACGCCACCTGCAAACATATATGATGAAATTCGCGGACCGCAAATATAGCCTACACTCATTACAGCAGGATAAATCTGTGTGCCTATTGCACCTGCATAGCCCTTTATTGCAAAGGATATTTCTCCGGGAACGGCTTTTAAACCATCAATTATAAACTTAAAAGCAGCCGCAAAACCCATGCCGGCAAATACAGTGGAAGCATTTGCTCCGCCCTCTTCACCTGCAAGTAAAACCTCAGCACATGCTGTACCTTCAGGATAAGGCAATACGCCGTGTTCTCTTACAATAAGTGCATTACGCAAAGGGACCATAAAGAACACACCTAAAAGACCGCCTAAAAGAGCAATTAAAGTAATTTCTAAAATAGTAGGCTTGTCCATAACGCCTTCTGATGCCCACAAAAACAGTGCAGGTAATGTAAAAATAGCACCAGCAGCCAAGGATTCGCCTGCGGAACCAACAGTCTGCACAATATTACTTTCCAAAATCGAATTTTTACGCATAATAACGCGTATAACGCCCATAGCAATAACTGCAGCAGGAATAGAGGCAGAAACCGTAAGCCCTACCCTAAGCCCAAGATAGGCATTGGCAGCACCAAATATTACAGCAAGAAGTATGCCCATAATTACTGATGTAACAGTAATTTCAGGAGTAATTTTTTCCGCCGGAATATATGGTTTAAAATTATTTTTATTTTCCATAAAATTCTCCGTTCCGTCGCACAAAACGACTTAAAATATATTATTAAGATAATATCATAAATTCACATAAAAAGCAAGAAAAAAATGCCCCGGCCTTATGTACGGGACATTTAAAATTTATATCAAACACCTTAGCAACGATTCCAAAAACAACTCATTTGACTTTTCATCCTTTACAGCAACCCGTATGTATGAACCATCAAGTCCTGTAAAAGCAGATGCATCCCTTATTAATATATTGCTCCTTAACAGGCGATTATATACAGTTGTTGCTGAAGTATCCTCTAATTTCAAAAGCAAAAAGTGACAATCGCTGTGAATGACTTTTACCGTT
>JAZSKK010000198.1:0-10373 GCA_045534795.1 Clostridia bacterium
GGTGTTGGTTAGCAGTTAATTATGTGTATCTGTTGTAGGGTACATAAAATTAAGTGCTAAATAATGCCTCATAAAATATAAAAAATGGAGGAATTATATTATGTCATTCAGACAATTTGAAACTACCGTTGCAGGTAGAAAGCTTGTTGTAGAAACAGGTAAAATGGCACAACTTTCTAATGGTTCATGTATCGTAAGATATGGCGATACAGTTGTTATGACTAACGTAACAGCATCAGACAAGCCACGTGACGGCGTGGACTTTTTTCCATTAAGCGTTGACTATGAGGAAAAACTTTATTCAGTAGGCAAAATCCCTGGCGGTTTTACAAAGAGAGAAGGCAAACCATCTGACAAGGCAATTTTGACAAGCCGTGTTATTGACAGACCTATTCGTCCTTTGTTCCCTAAAGACTTGCGTAACGATGTTTCTATCGTTTCAACTGTTTTGAGTGTTGAACAGGACAACCTTCCTGAATTTGGTGCAATGATGGGTACAGCTATTGCTATTGCAATTTCAGACATACCTTTCAACGGTCCTGTTGCCAGCGTTTTTGTTGGTATTGTTGATGGTGAATTTGTAATCAATCCTACAGCTGCACAGAGAGAAGTAAGTCAGCTTAATATGACAGTTTCAGGTACTCGTCAAAAGGTTTGTATGATTGAGGCAGGTGCTAAGGAAGTTCCTGATGAAGTTGTATATGATGCAATTATGCTCGCTCATGAAGAAATTAAAAAGCTATGTGATTTTGTTGATGAAATTGCAGATGCAGTAGGTAAAAAAGAAAAGATTAAGTATGAAGCATTTGATATAAACCACGATTTGTATGACGATGTTGAAAGAATTGCTATTGATGATATTAAGCATGCTCTTGATACAGATGATAAGAAAATCCGTGATGCAAGAATGTTGCTTGTTGAAGAAAAGCTTGAAACAGAGCTTGCTGAAAAGTATGAAAACTATGCAACTGAAATTGGCGAAGTTCTTTATAAAATGCAGAAAAATATTGTAAGAAGCTGGCTTAAGGATGAACACAAGCGTGTTGACGGCCGTGGTATTGATGATATCCGTCCTCTAAGTGCTGAAGTTGCATTGCTTCCTCGTGTTCATGGTTCAGGTATGTTTACAAGAGGTCAGACTCAGGTTCTTACAGTAGCAACATTGGGTGCTCTTGGTGAGGCTCAGAAGCTTGATGGTCTTGATGAATCAGAACAAAACAAGAGATACATTCATCACTACAACTTCCCATCATATTCTGTTGGTGAAACAAAGCCATCAAGAGGTCCTGGCAGACGTGAAGTAGGTCACGGTGCTTTGGCAGAAAGAGCTTTGGAACCTGTTATTCCATCAGAAGATGAATTTCCATATGCTATCAGATTAGTGTCAGAAGTACTATCTTCAAATGGTTCAACATCTCAGGCTTCAGTATGTGGCAGTACATTGGCTCTTATGGACGCAGGTGTACCTATTAAAGCTCCTGTTGCCGGTATTTCTGTTGGTCTTATTGATGAGGGCGACAGTTTTATGACAATGCTTGACATTCAGGGACTTGAAGACTTCCACGGCGATATGGACTTTAAGGTTGCAGGTACTAAAGACGGTATCACAGCTATACAGATGGACCTTAAGATTGACGGTCTTACTCCTGCAATTATAAGAGAAGCTTTTGCTAAAACTAAGGCTGCTCGTATTAAGATTATTGACGAGGTATTGTTAAAAGCAATTGATGCTCCAAGAGCAGATTTGTCACAGTATGCTCCAAGAGTAGAAACAATGTATATCGACCCTGAAAAGATAAGAGACGTTATCGGCAGCGGCGGTAAGACAATACAGAAGATTATTGCTGATACAGGCGTAAAGATTGATATTGATGATGACGGCAGAGTATTGATTATGTCTGTTGATGGTCCTTCACTACAGGCTGCTAAGGATATTATTACAGGTATTGTTAAGGAACCTGAACCAGGTGAGGTTTATGTTGGTACTGTAACAAGAATTATGCAGTTTGGTGCGTTTGTTGAAATATTGCCTGGTAAGGAAGGTCTTGTTCATATTTCTAAGCTTGATGAAAAGAGAGTAGAAAAGGTAGAGGCCGTTGTAAACATAGGCGATGAAATTAAAGTAAAGGTTATTGAAATCGATGACAAGGGCAGAATTAACTTGTCAAAGAAAGACGCTGAGTAAGAATCAATTAAAAATCCGACTTTTAGCAAGGTCGGATTTTTTGTCCTTAAAATTTATGGGAGGTATGATTTTATGAATCCATGGCATGATTTTGAAAAAGAAAGAGTAACCCCGGAACGTTTTGTAAGTCTTATTGAAATACCTAAAAAATGTCATAAAAAGTATGAGCTTGATAAAAAAACAGGCTTGATTCGTCTTGACAGAATACTGTTTACATCAACACACTACCCTCAGAATTATGGTTTTATTCCTCTTACATTGTCCGAGGATGGTGACCCGCTTGACGTGTTGGTTTTGTGTCAGGAGGAGCTTGATATTTTAACTATTGTGGATTGTTATCCTATTGGTGTATTAAAAATGACAGATGATAACGAAACTGATGAAAAGATTATTGCAATTCCATATTCTGACCCATCCCTTAATATGTATAATGATATATCTGAACTTCCAAAGCATCAGTTTGATGAAATAAAGCACTTTTTTGAGGTATATAAAATGCTGGAGGAAAAGGTTACGGTTGTAGATGAAATATGCGGAAGAGAAGAAGCGTTGAAGGTTATTAAAAACTCAATTGATTCTTATGATGAAAATGTAAGAAAATATCTAAAGTAATAAACGGTGAGTAATATGGTTATAGATTTTCATACTCATGTTTTTCCACCGCAGATTGCGGCAAAAACACTGGAAATACTAAAGGGTAATGCGTATGATTCAAGAGGCGTAAGGGCAATTTCCTATATAGAAGGGACTGTTGATAGCTTAAAGTCGTCAATGGAGCAGAATAACATTTCTTTAAGTGTTGTTTTGCCTATTGCCACAAAGCCTAAACAAACAACATCAATAAATGATTATGCAGAAAAAATAACAGGTGGTAATATACATTCATTTGGTAGTTTGCATCCTTATCAGGATGATTGGGAGGATGTGCTTGAAGACCTTTCCAAACGAGGTTTTAAAGGTATAAAGATTCATCCTCAGTATCAGGATGTTTACATCGATTCACCTGAAGTTATAAGGGTTGTAAAAAAGGCGGAAGACCTTGGTTTATATACGGTTTTTCACGCAGGTAAGGATATAGGTTTTCCTCCTGATACTGACCTTTGTACACCCAAAAGAATTAAAAGACTTTTAGATTATGTAAGCGGAAAATACCTTATAGCGGCACATCTTGGAAGTTTTGAAATGTGGGATGAAGTAGAAGAATATCTTGTGGGGACAGATATCAGCTTTGATATTTCTTATGCCTGTGATTTTGTTGGAACAGACCAGTTTACGCGTATTATAAAAAATCACGGTGCAGATAAAATAATTTATGGCAGTGACTCACCTTGGGGAAGTCAGTACGGCCCGATGAAGGTTCTTCAAAAACTCAATTTGACTGATGAGGAAATTAAATTGATTACCCATAAAAATGCAATAAAAATACTTGGATTATAAGCTTTGAGGCTGTAGCAAAATAGTTTTGCTACAGCCCCTTTTTTGTTTGTTATATTATTTTTGTGATAATGAAGTGATGTCGATGCAATCATATTTTGATAAAAATTCATTCAAAAATTTATATATTGTGTCTAAACATTCATTACTGTCACATTGAATATCCAATGGCATTAATGGGTCATGCAATGACAGACGAAGTAAAAACCAACCGTCACCGATATTTACACGTACGCCTTCATAATTTGGTTCTTCTAAAGACATAGCGTCAGAATTTTTTACAACATTTTTTAAATCCTCTAATATTTTTTGACCATCTGTTTTAAAATCATCACCTGTTAAATCTAAACGATGACCCGCAACAATAACAGGCTCTTTTAAATCCTCAATAAGTTCTGTAAGTCTGCGTCCTTCTGCACGCATTTTAACAGCCTTGATTAAAAGCTTGGTTACAAGGTATGCTCCGTCATCCAGAAAATAGTTTTCCAAAAGTGCAGCATGACCGCTGGTTTCAATAGCAAGCGGGCTGTATGAACCCTCTGCATTTAAGCGTTTTGCCTCATTAATTACGTTTTTGTAACCGCGTTTAAATCTGTGATGTACGCCACCCAGACTATTGTTGATAAATTCTGTAAGACCCGTTGAGGTTACAGAGTCAGTAACAACGGTACCCTTCTTGTCCTCCAATAAAACTGCAGAAATTAATGCAATCAGCTTATTTTTATTAATTTCGCGTCCTGTATCATCTACAATAGCCGCACGATCTACGTCTGTATCAAAAATAACGCCAAGGTCAGATTTGGATGAAATTACAGCCTGAGAAATAGCATTCATGGCATCTTTATCTTCAGGATTTGGGATGTGATTAGGAAATGTACCATCAGGTTCAAGGAAACAACTGCCGCTAACATCAGCACCCAATACTTTCAAAACCTTTTCAGCATAAAAACCGCCTGCACCATTACCTGCATCAACAGCAATTTTCATATTTTCAAATGGTAAATCAAGACCTGTTTCACGCTGTATAAGTTCAGCAATATGCTTGGCATATCGTGAAGTATAGTCAAATTCTGTTACATTACCTGTGGAGGATGTGGAAACAGACTTTCCTTCCTGGGCATATGAAAGAATTTCGGTAATATCGCTGCCTTCAAGCCCACCCTGACGTGTGAAAAATTTCATACCATTTCGGTTAAATGGCAAATGACTTGCTGTAAGCATAATTGATGCAAAAATATTTAGTTCCTCATCAACAGTACTCATAAACATAGCAGGTGTGGTGCAAAGACCAAAATCTATTACATTAGCACCGCTTTGGGTAATTGACTTAATGCATGCATTTTTTATACGCTGTGCAGATATACGACTGTCGTGACCAATAGAAATAGTTATATTTTCAGGTTTAATGTCATATTTTGTACTTAAAAATACAACAAATGCTTTTGCGATTGCAGAAACTACTTCATCTGTCAGGTTTACAGAAGCACCGATAACACCCTCACTTGCAACACCGCGTATATCACTGCCGTTTTTTAAAGCGGCCCATTCTTTTGTTAACATTTTTAATCATTCCTTTTTTGCATAATATGCATAAATTATACCAAATTTTCAAGTATATTGCAACAAGTAAAGGTAAAATAATTGAATTTTAAATACATATATGATATAATTTTAATGTGTTTTTTGACTTGATGTTGTTGTATGTTGGATTTGCAAATTGAGGTGATTGAATGAAAAATAATACAAAAAAAGCAACCTTTATGGTTGTCCTTATAGTATTGTTTTGTGTTATTATGGCGGTAATTGATGGAATAATCAAAGCGGATTACTTTGTTAAATCAATTATAAAGCTTGTGCTGTTTTTGATTTTACCTTTTATATATTCATTTTTTGATAAATATATAAGCTTAGGCAAAATATTTGTGCCTGAAAAGAGAGGGATTAAGCTGGCAGGTTTATTGTGTCTGTTGGTATATGCGGTTATTTTTGGTGGGTATATGTTGCTTAAGGATGTTTTTGATTTTTCGTCAATTACAGGCACGTTAACAAAAAACATTGGTGTTACAGGAAAAAATTTCATATTTGTTTCTATTTATATATCCTTTGTAAATTCTTTTCTGGAGGAATTTTTCTTCAGGGGATTTGCCTTTATAACTCTTAAAAGAATAACAGGCAGAAGGTTCGCTTATTTATTCAGTGCCTCTGTATTTGCTGTTTATCACATAGCTATGATGATTGGTTGGTTTAAATTTGATATGTTTTTGATTATTATGGCAGGGCTTTTTGCGGGAGGACTTATATTTAATTATCTTAACGAAAAAAGTGGTACTATTTATCCATCCTGGTTGGTACACATGTTTGCAAATTTTGCCATAAATACTATAGGGTTTATGCTGTTTGGCATAATTTAATAAGTAATATATAAAAAATAAAATTTTTAAAAATACAACATTTTGCCTGTTTTATTTGTATTACTAATGAAAGGGCATTTTTGGAGGTGACTTATTTGGGTATTTCTGCGTTTCGTACGGACGAAGAAATTACTCGGGTTTACGAAAAATTTGTGGATACCATCTACAAGGTGTGCTTTATGATGCTTAAGAATGGGTCTGAAACTGAAGACGCTACTCAAAATGTTTTTATAAAGTTTATGAGGGATAGCAAGGAATTTGAAACTGATGAGCATATAAAGGCATGGCTTATTGTTACTGCACAGAACGAATGTAAGAATATGCTAAAGCATTGGTTCAGGTCCAAGCGTGATGAGCTTGACAATGTACCTGAAGCAAGCTATGTGGATGATGACAGTAAAAAGGATTTGATGGAAAAGGTGTTTTCACTTGATGAAAAATATCGCTTGCCCATTTATCTTTATTACTATGAAGGATATTCCACATCCGAGATTTCTGAAATGCTTAATATAAAGCACTCTACCATTCGTACATATATGGCAAAGGGTAGAGAAAAGTTAAAAATTATGTTGGAGGAGGAAGGTTATGAAAATTGAAGAATTAAATAGCTGTTTTGACGCTATATCTCCAACCGCTGAACAAAGGGATAAAATGTTTGCAAATATTATGAATGCTAAACAACAGCCTGTTAAGGTTGTAAGGTTTTACAGATATGCAACCGCTGTGGCGGCAGTATTTGTAATTGGTATTTTCGGCATTGTATATTCAACAATGGGCGTTGATGACGTAATGGATAATGCAACTAAAAGCATGGTTGCTTTAGAAAATGGCGAAGATAATAGCACAAATGTGGAACAGTACGAATATTTGCTTGAAACTGTTGAGGAAGAAAAGTCATTTACGGAGGAAGTAAAAAAAGAATATTCTGTCCATAATGATGCATTAAATGATACAATGGTAGCTGTTGTTCAAAATGCTGATGATGAGCAGATTACCGAGGATTTGACAACAGATTATACACCGATAGTAGCGTCTGAAAATGAAGCTGATGCAGTTTCCGCATCCGGTGGTGGCGGTGGTTCATCATACGCTAAATCAGTTGAAGCAGAAACGATTTCACTTGAACAGATTATGACACACGATGTATATTCAAAATTATTCCCAACACAAATTGTAGATGATTTTAAGCTTGTATCTGCAAGCATAAGCGATAATGATTTAAATACTGCATTTGAAGATTCACAGGGCAGATATATGTCTGTCAGCATAATTTGTGCAGAAAATAATGACGGCTATGAATGTGTTGAGGTTTCGGATATTGTTGATTTAAAACCACAATACGGATATTTTTATTTTACTCTAAACTGCGGTGAGCATTATGTTATATATAACGTGGAATGTGAAGATGCACTGCAGGTTTATGAAATGGTAAAATCTACAGAATATTTTAAAAATTAAAGAGGGGTTGGACTAAATGAAAAGAGCTATCAGTATGTTATTGGTGTTAATTATGGTTATATCAGGCATTACTGTGCTTGCTGACGACAATACGTCAAAGGCTATGGAAAATGTCTTGATTATGGTAAAAAATAAAATTACCATTCCTGCGGAATTGTCGGAATTTAGTCCCTATACATATCAGGAAAACGAAAAAACAATATACAACTTTAACTGGCAAAAAGAAAATGGTGGGGCTTATATTGAAATTTCCTGCGATGAAGAAGGCAGAATTTTAAGCTATTATTCCTACGATAATTCCTTGCGCTCTGAAAAGAAAATGACGGTTTTGACAAAGGAAGATATATTGGGCTTTGCTGATGAATTTATACACAATGCACTTCCTGAAGCTTTTGCAGATGATAATGATTGCCTTGTGTATGATGATAAATCCTGGAATGTAAATAATCTTGCATACAGCATTACATATAAAAGATATAAAAACGGCGTGGAGGTAAAGGATAACTACGCAAGCATCCGTGTTAATGTTAATGATGATGTGCCTTATGTAAGGAATATGAATGCTGCATTTAACTATGACGGGGAATTTGAAGAGGACACAACAGAATTTGCAGATTATATCAATAGGTATATGGAGGAATATCCACTTGAATTGATTTACAGGGATTTATACACATACTACACCGATAAGGAACAGGATAAAACGGAAACAGACCTTGTTTACAGAAATCTTGATGGCGAAGCAGGATATATTTCTGCAGTAACAGGAGAAGTTGTGGTGGAAGATGTATTGTATGACCTTTATACAGGTGGCGGCGGTGCATTAAAGAACGAAGCTGCTACGCAGGATATGGCAATGTCCTATATGCTTACGGAAAAGGAACTTGCAGAGCTTGATAAGATACAGGGCGTTATTTCAAAAGATGATGCAGGTAAAATAATTAAAAAATTACCGTATATTGATTTTGATAATAATCTTACCTTGTATAATTACAATATCAATAAAAATGATGAAGAGTACAGGGTAAATGTTTCTTACAAAACAAAGGATGAAAAACGCTATCTTTCTGCAAATTTCAATGGTGAAAGCGGTGAGGTTTTGTCGCTTCATAATAACGAATATTACACATCAGATAATGATTATAAGTTAACGGGAAGTGAGAAGAATGCATGCTCAAAAAGAATTGAAGAATTTTTAAATGCGGTTTCATCAAAATATTCACAATTTAAGGAAACAGATGAAATTATAAGTGGATATAATATTCAAAAAACATATAATCGTTATGTAAATGATGTTCGTTATATAAACAACAGCATCAATGTAAAATATGATGCAAAACTTGGCAGAATTACACAGTATTCAATAAGTTACAGCGATGATAAGGTATTTGACGATAAAACAAATGTGGTATCAAACTATATGGCATATAAATCCTTACTTGGTATTGCACCCTTGCAGAAGATATATGTAATGTCAGGTGGAAAGTATGTGTTATGCTGGACATTAAGTGAGTACGGCGTACAGCTTGATGCCTTTACGGGAAACAGATATAAGGAAGCAAATTATACTGAAAACAAACCATTTGCCTATACTGACATAAGGGGACACTGGGCAGAGGAAAAAATCAAAAAGCTTGCGGAAATGAATATAGGCTTTGGGGGTGATGAATTTTATCCTGATGCAGCCATAACACAGTATGATTTGTTAAGACTTTTTGCTGCAGGTATCCATTTTCAGAATTATCTTACATATCCTGTGGATTCTTTGTATGAAAATTTCATATATGACGGAATTTTGACAGAGGACGAGAAAAATCCTGAAGGTCAGGTTTTAAGGGAAGATGCTTTTGTGTATATCATAAGACTCGACGGACTTGAAAAGGTTGCAAAGCTTTCAAATATATTCAAGGTAGAATATGCAGACGGTAATTTACTTTCTGACGGAAAAATAGGCTATCCTGCAATTCTTACAGGTATGAATGTAATCTGCGGTAACGGAGGTTATTTACAGCCTCTTGACGCTATTACAAGAGCAGAAGCTGGTAGAAGGGTTTATAACTACATGATGAATGCAAATTAATTTATAAAGGTTTTAAATATATAAAAAAGGTACAATCTGTAATGGATTGTACCTTTTACTATAATTTTTATTTAATTACTCTTGCTGAAAGCAGACCTTCAAAGTAAATGTCATCTTCATTCATTTCGTGGTCAACATCAACGATAGTATAAGCATATTCTCCGCGGCTTTTGTTAATCATATTTTCGATATTAACATTTTTGTCCGCAAAGTATTTACTTATCTGGCTAATCATATTAGGAATGTTTTTGTGTACAATACAAATTCTTACATCTGTTGAACGTTCCATAACGCATTTTGGCATATTAACTGAATTAACAATATTGCCGTTTTCAAGGAAGTCAATAAGCTCGTTAGCCGCCATAACCGCACAGTTGTCTTCACTTTCAGGAGTGGAAGCACCAAGATGAGGTATTGCAATAACGTCTTCCTTGTTAATCATATCTGCATCAGGAAAATCTGTAATATATTTTGCAACCTTGCCGCTTTCAATAGCTGCAAGAATATCAGCACTGTTTACAAGTCCACCACGTGCAAAGTTAAGGATTCTGACGCCGTCTTTCATTTGTGCAATAGTTTCAGCGTTTATTGTGTTCTTTGTTTCATCATTTAATGGAACGTGGATTGTAATGTAGTCGCACTGTTCATAAATTTCCTTGATAGAAGACGCCTTGTGTACTGCTCTTGACAAGCTCCATGCAGCATCAACGGAAATATAAGAGTCATAACCTATAACATCCATACCAAGACTGTGTGCTGCATTACATACCATAACACCGATAGCACCAAGACCGATAACGCCCAG
>JAZSKK010000027.1:0-4951 GCA_045534795.1 Clostridia bacterium
CACAAATATCATACAACGTTACTGAAAAATATTTTACATTGAAAAATAGTGAGAAGTTGTTGGAAATTGCAAAAAATTCCTATGAACTTTTAAAGAAAAATTATAATGCAACAAGTTTAAGCTACGAGCTTGGGTTGGTTGCAAAAACAGACCTTGATAGTGTAAACATTAGCTTGTTGCAGGCTGAATTTGCTTTAGCTACATATATGGATAATTATGAAATTACCAAAGAAGATTTTAAAATTGCACTTAGAAAAAATAATGAAAATTGTGACTTTGTGTTGACAAGTAGTCTTAATATTGAGGATTTTGAAACAAACTTAGATGAAGATTTGATAACTGCAGAAAATTCAAGATATGATATTTTGTCATTAAAGTCAAATTACGAGCTGGCCAAGGAATATTATGGATTAACAGGGTTACCTGAAAATACAGCGAGATATACATCTGCTTACAGTAATTTTATAACTGCTGAATATAATTACACAAATAACAAAGCCTTGATTTTATTAGGTGTTAAGGCTGATTATAACAACATAAACAGCACACGAAATAATGTTACACTTACAGAGCAAACATTAGAATTGAAGAAAAATGCATATAAAATTGCACAAATAAAGTATGAACAGGGTATGATTACAAATACAGAATTACTTTCTGCCTTAAATGATTTTTATACATCAGAGGTTGAATATGAAAATGCTAAGTTGAAATATAATCTTGCAGTAGATAAATACAAATATGATATTAATATTGGCATATAATTAAGGAGAATTACTATGAAAAGAAACATTTCATTTTTTTTGACAATTTGTTTGAGTATATTTGTATTAGCAGGCTGCGGGGGTAGTGATGCTGATAAAAATAATACATCTGCAGTTAATATAACAATACATAAAGTAATTAAGAATGATATTAACAGTGAAGTAAACTACACCGGTGAAGTAAAGGCATTGGAAGAAAGTGATGTTGCACCTAAAATATCCGCTACAATTTTAGAACTAAATTATGATATCGGTGATTATGTTGAAGCAGGCGACGTGTTGGCTGTTTTGGATGATACAGATTACAGATTATCCTATAATCAAACTCTTGCAGCATACAATAGTGCAGTAAGTAATCTGACACAAATGACAACTCAGCTTGAAACTGCTGTTTCATCTGCACAAATGGAATATAACAGTGCGCTTGATAATTACAACAGACAAAAAATCCTATACGATGCAGGTGCTATCAGTAAGGTAAGCTTTGAAAGTGCTGAAACACGTTTGAAAAACGCTGAATTAAATCTGAATTCAGCTAAATCAAATTATAATACAACAGTAGGTAACAATCAGGCATCTGCACAGGCTGCAGTTGATTCAGCAAAAGCTGCTTTGAATATAGCCTCAAATAGTCTGGAAAATACACGTATTGTTTCACCAATTTCAGGTTATGTTGCAAATAGAAACGGGAATGCAGGGCAGATTGCTCCCGCAGGTTCACCGTTGTTTTCAATAAAAAACAGCGAAGAGGTGAATATAGAAATTTCTGTGGCAGAATCTGTTATACCATACATAACTACTGATACAAAAGCAATCATTAATGTTGAAACTGCAAATTTAAGAAATATAGAAGGATTGGTTTCTGCAGTTAATACCGTAAAAAGTCAGCAGACAGGTATGTACACTGTAAGAATTAAGGTTGATAATAAGAATGAAAAACTAAAAATTGGTATGATGGCAGATGTTTTACTACATACACAAACCTCAAACAACACATTAGTTATCCCTAATGATGCCATTATGCAGGATGATGAGGGTTATTATGTATATGTCATTAATAAAAATATTGCCGAAAAGCGTGTTATAAAAATTGGTGTATCCAATAATGATTATACGGAAATAACAAGCGGATTAAAGGAAAATGAAATTGTTGCTGTTTCAGGCAAGGAATACATTTCTGACAAAAATAACACAGTTAATATAGTGGAAGAATAGTTTGTGAGGTCAATACACTATGAAAATATATGAATTATCTGTAAAAAGACCAATAGCGGTTATAATGGCTGTCCTGATTTTTATAGTACTTGGTTTTTACTCTATGACGATGCTTTCCATGGAAATGATGCCTGAAATGGAGCTTTCTATGGCATTGATATACACGTCATATCCTAACGTAGGTTCTGAAGAAGTCGAAAATTTAGTTACAAAGCCTATCGAAAGTGCGGTAAGCTCTGTGTCAGGTGTTAACTCGGTTACGTCCACATCATCAGAGGGAACATCAATGGTAATGGTTGAATTTTCAAGCGGTACTGATATGGACCAGGCAGTTATTGATATAGAAAAAAATATTGATATGTATGAGGCATATATGCCACAATCCGTTGAAACACCTATGGTTTTAAAACTTGATACATCTATGATGCCTGTTGCTATGATGAGTGTAAGTTATGAAGGTTATGACCTTATACAAACAAAGCAATTTGTTGATGATAATATTTTAAACAAATTAGAAGCAGTTGACGGCGTTGCTTCTGTAACAGTATCAGGTGCACGTGATAAACAAATAGAGGTTCTTGTTGACCCTCAAAAAGTTTTTGGATATAATATGAGTCTTTCAGATGTTGCATCGGCTATTGCTTATCAAAACCAAAATTCACCTGCAGGTACAACAGAGGCTATGGGTAAAAAAATGTCTGTAAAAACACTTGGAAAATTCAAAAGTGTTAAAGATATTGAATCAGTACCATTGATGACTAATCTTGGGCAGATTATTTACATACGTGATATTGCAACAGTAAGTGAAGCGTATTCAGATGCCACTACCTATGCAAGACTAAACGATAACAATGCAATATCTATCTCTATAACATCAGAATCTGATGCTAATACGGTAGAGGTTGTCAACAATATATTGGACACACTTGATAGCTGTGTGGAAAATCACCCTAATTTCAGTTATAATATGACGATGGAGCAGGCTAGCTATATTGAGGATTCCATAAGCTCCGTAGCAGAAAATGCTATAGTTGGCTGTCTCCTTGCCATATTCATTTTATTACTGTTTTTGGGCAGTATCAAAACATCGCTGATAATAGGTATTTCGATGCCAATTTCTGTTATAACAACATTTATCGGAATGTTTTTCTCAGGTATGACATTAAATGTTGTATCTTTGGGTGGTCTGGCATTGGGCGTAGGTATGCTTGTTGATAACTCTGTTGTTGTATTGGAAAATATTTTCAGACGACGTGATGAGCTTGGTGAAGATGCTGAAACTGCGGCGATTTCAGGCTCTAAAGAGATTGTTGCTCCTGTTGTTGCATCAGTTTTGACAACGTGTATTGTATATTTGCCAATTTTGTTTATTGATAATATTATGGCAATTATGTTTAAGCAGTTGGCTTTTTCGATTATTTTTTCACAGATTGCATCATTGATTACTACGTTCCTGTTACTTCCAATGATGACATCAAGAATAAAAGACACAAAGGAAAAGAATTTAAAACTTCAGTTTATATTAAAACCTTTTGAAAAATTTTTGGATTTAATGTACGTTAAGTACGAATTATTTTTACGTTGGTGTCTGAAAAACAGAAGAAGAGTATTTCGTATAATAGGTATTGCCTTGCTAGTATCGGTAATACTTTTAACTCAGCTTGGTATGACACTGATGCCATCTTCGGATGAGGGTGTAATTTCAATTTCTATTGAACTTCCTCAAGGTTCATCACTTGATGATTCTGATAAAATATGTAATAAAATAGAGGAAATAGTAAAAGAAAATAAAAATGTAAAGGACATATTTACAACTGTAGGTTCAGGCGGAATGACAAGTATGCTTGGAGGCTCTGCGGGGAATATGTCCACTATAACCGTAACATTGGATGAAAACCGAAGAAAGTCAACGGAAGATGTAGTACAGGAAATACGTGAAGGAATTATCAATATTTCCGGTGCATTAATATCTGTTGAGGCGTCCAACACTTCAACCTCAATGTCATCTGATGAAATCGAATTTCAATTTACAGGAAACAACGATAAAGAGTTAGAAGAATTTTTAACAATAGCGGAGGAAGTGTTGTCTGACATTGATGGTGTGGAAGAAACATCAACATCATTATCATCAAAAAAGCAAGAAATTAAGATAGACATAGATTCAGGCAAAGCCGCAAGATACGGAATGAATACAGCAGCGGTTTCAAGTATTGTAAAAGGTGCACTTGACGGAACAACTGCATCACAGTTTACACAAAACGGAAATGAATATGATATAATAGTTAAATTCCCTGACAGCTATGTTGACAATTACAATCAACTAAAATATTTACAGATTAAAACAACAACAGGTCAATGGATTGCACTTTCTGATATTGCTGATATAAAAATTGAAAATACAAGTGCTAGCCTTACAAGAGTTGACCAAAAAAGAGTCATTACCTTAAGCGGTAAACTGTATGATACAAATATGTCTAAAGTTAATTCAAAATTTATGAATGAAATAGAAAAAGTCGGATTACCTGACGGAATATCTATTGTAACTTCAGGAACTTATGAGGTAATGATTGATGCAATGGTTTCACTGTTTGCTGCGATACTTTTAGGTATTTTACTTATGTATATGGTTATGGCTGCACAGTTTGAAAATATTATAGAACCATTGATTATCCTGTTTACAATACCACTTGCCATTATTGGTGTAGTATTGTCGCTGGTGATTACATGGAGTCCGTTGTCAGTTGTGGGTTGTATAGGAATACTTATGCTTATGGGTATTATTGTTAATAACGCCATTGTTCTTATTGACTTTATTAAGACTGCAATATATGAACACCCCGATTGGTCAAGAACAGATATTCTGATATATGCAGGGAAAACACGTATGCGACCAATATTAATGACTAGTTTAACATCAATATTAGGGTTTTTACCTATGGCAGTTTCCACTGCAAGCGGTTCAGAAATGATGA
>JAZSKK010000251.1:0-2124 GCA_045534795.1 Clostridia bacterium
AAATTGAAAATTTAAGAATTGCAAATCTTCTTAAAGAAAAACTGGATATTCCCTTTCTGTTCCTTGCAGGCGGGAAAAGCAACATTTTACGAAGAATAGGTGGTGAATTAGGTTGTTGCATGTATCTGTGTGTTTATGAACACGATGAGTTGTCAATAAGGAGTCAGCCCATTCTAAAAAATATGAAAGCTATAAGAGATAACATGTAAAAAAGGGGTAAATGTTATGAATTTTACAGGAAAAACAGCACTTGTTACAGGTGCGGCAGTAGGTATAGGTCGTGCAACAGCTATTAAGTTTGCACAAAACGGAGCAAATTTGGTACTATTGGACATAAACTATGAAAAACTTGAAAGCGTAAAAAAAGAAATTGAAGAATATACCAAAAATGTTCTTATTTTTGATTGTGATGTAAGTAATGCTGAAAGAGTAAATGAGGTTGTAGCTGAAGCCGAAAAAGCATTTGGTAAAATAGACATTTTGGTAAACAATGCTGCCTTGTGGAGAGATAAAGGCACATTTGTAGAAACACCTGCGGAATTATGGGAAAAGTATTTAGACATAAACATTATGGGTGTTGTATATTGTACTAAAGCTGTACTTCCGAAAATGATAGAAAACAACTATGGAAGAATTATAAATGTTGCTTCTGTTGCAGGTGTATACGGAAATGCAAAAAGAGTACATTACTCAACAACCAAAGGTGCTTTGATTGCTATGACAAAGGCTTTAGCTAAAGAGGTATTAAAAAATGGTGTTCTTGTAAACTGTGTTTCTCCGGGAAGTGTAAGCCCTGCTGATAATCCCGATATGAACTATTACAAAGAAACCAATCTGTCATATACAGGCAGAACAGGAACAGATATGGAAAATGCAAATCTTATCTGTTTTTTGGCAAGCGATGATGCAACTTATATTATAGGACAAAATATCCAGATAGATGGATGTAGAAAATTGTTATAAAAGGAGGAAAAAATTATGAAAGCAATACTTGTAAATGATGACAGAAGTTTAAGATGGGACAATGTTCCAGACCCAGTAATCAAATCTGAAGAGGTTTTGGTTGAAATCCATGCAGCAGCACTTAACCGCGGCGATTTGATGCAAAGAGAAGGAGACTATCCACCTCCTCCAGGATGTCCTGATTGGATGGGACTTGAAATTGCAGGCGTAATTGTGGAAATGGGCGAAGAAGCAAAGGCAAAATCAAAATGGAAAATTGGCGATAAGGTTTGTGCACTTCTTGGCGGTGGCGGTTATGCTGAATATGTTTCAGTTAAATATGATATGCTTATGCCTGTTCCAGAAAATTGCTCAATGGTAGAAGCTGCAGCAATTCCTGAAGCTTTTGCAACTGCATACCTTAACTTGTTTATAGAAGGTAACATTAAGCCAGGCAATACACTTTTGATGAACGCAGGTGCTTCAGGCCTTGCAAGCGTAATTATCCCTATGGCAAAGGCTTTTGGAGTAAGAGTTATAACAACTGTACTTACAGATGAAATAGCTGACTCAATCAAGCATCTTAATGCTGACAGAGTTGTAGTTACAACAAAAGAGGATATTTCATTGGCTCTAAAAGAGGAACTTGATAAGGGTACATCCGTTGATGTTGCGATTGACTGCCTTGGTGGTGAAATAATGGGTAAATGTATTCACTATTTGACACACGGTGCAAGATGAATTATGATTGCAGCATTAGCAGGACAAAAAACTGAAATCGACCTTAAAAATATTTATGTAAGAAATGTAAGAATTATCGGTAGTACATTACGTTCCAGAACACCTGAAACAAAGGCTCAGATATTGTCAGAGCTTGTTGAAAATGTATTCCCTAAAATTGAAAGCGGAGAAGTTAAACCTACAATCCACGCAGTATTGCCTATAACAGAAGCAGAAGCTGCACACGATATTTTGTATAAAGGTCAGAATGTAGGTAAGGTTGTATTAACAGTTAAATAAATAAAAAAACAAAAGGCTGTAGCAAAATAATTTTGCTACAGCCCTTTTTTATTAACTATCTTAAATCTCTCTTTTCGATGTGGTCCATATCAGTAAATTCCTGATTTTCACCGCACATTGCCCATATAAACGAATAATTTCTTGTACCTACACCGCTGTGTA
>JAZSKK010000191.1:0-2757 GCA_045534795.1 Clostridia bacterium
TACTCCGTAAAAATTATTTATAAGCCACTGCGCAATAGAATATATGTTTTTTAAAATAGCAACAAACCTTTCCCCTGTCATATATTTACTGTTTATTACACGGAACAAATCTGTTGTATGTGAATTACAATGACAGCCCATATCAAGCTCATTAAAAACTTCTCTGTTACAGCCTACATAATGAACTATTGCCATTGCGTTGCGTATAAAAGTATAGGCATATTTTTCATCCCCTGTACGTCTGTACATATCTGCAAGCATAGAAAGCTCAGCTCCACGATGATAAAAGCATATTTTTCCCTTAATTGTTGTGACAGAGCTGGTTATAAAGTCCCAGGAATTCATATCATTGCAGGAAAAAATAAGCTCGTCTGTAACATTGTCCCAGCAAAATGTCTTTTCGTCCCAGTTTGCTGCATGTTCGTTGTAAACGCAAATTTCCTTTTCGGCTTTATTGGATTTTCCGTATAAGTAAAGCTTTGCAGAAGATATAACATCATTTTTATTTATAAAGCTTACATCAAATGCAAAGTAGGCTCTTTTCATATTTTCATCATGATTATGGTATATACCGCTTTCACACACTTCAAAAACCTTGTTTTCACTATAGTTTACAGAAGAATTTTCACCTGCCGACACCATAGTGTCCTTACAGCATTTCACCCTTACTTTTTCGCCGTTTATCACAAGCTCAAGATATGGACTGTGATCAGATTTCCTTGAATAAAATTCTGCTGAGATGTCTGCTTTATCAACAGACATAAGCTGATATGACACCTTAACATCACTGCCGAAAACCAATGAGTCCATTGAAAAGCCAACATCTACACTGTGCCACTTTAATTCTTCATCCACAGTAAAAAAATCCATAATATGACCATTCATTTTATTGACGGCATACACGTTTTTTTCCAGTGCCCTGCAACAAAGTTCAAGCTTTTCCGTACATGCGGGATAAGGCTTAACCTTAATATCCTTATATTTTTCACGGTAATATTCAAGCAAGTGATTTTTCGCAAGCCTGTAATCCCCTGTCTTTACTGCATCAATTACTGATGCAAGCTCTATTGAATATTTATCGTAATCTAAAAGTCCCTCATTTTCCCACCTTTGACTTTTTTTGTTCCATAGTCCAAAAAAGTCAGAATCCGTTATTTTCATAGGATCATTTAAGATTTTATAATTATATGTTATGCTCATTACAAATCTCCTACAATCAGCAAAGAAATCTTGACTGAATTTGTTTTTTAAAATATTAAAATTCAAACTCTCTGATAATTTTAGCAATAATAGTTGCTGCCTCTGCACGTGTCAGATTATCTAAAGGTCTGAATTCATTGTTGTAGCCCTCTATCAATCCAATTGATTTCATAAAACCGACAGAATCCTTTGCGTAATCGGAAATACTATTTTCATCTACAAATTTATCAGTTTCAAATTCAGTTGTTTTTACGTTAAGCTTATCTATAATACGTGATATCATAACTGCCATATCCTGACGTGTTATGTTTCTTCCTATACCAAACTCACTGTCAGAAATACCGTTTACTATACCGAATTTTTTTGCTTTTAACACATAAGGCTTATACCATGCATTTTCATCAACATCGGCAAATGTATTTTCACCTTCTTCAGTATCTATTCCTGTTGCCAATATTAACATTTTAAGGAATTGCTCCCTCGTAACATTGTTATTTGGTGAAAAAGCACCTGTAGCGTCTCCTGATACAATATTTTTTTCGCTTAACAACATTACATCGTTATAATACCAAGCATCTTCCAAAACATCATTATAAGAAGGCTTAATTGTCGGATTGGTATCCGCAATATCTTCTTCCTTATTTTCAGGGTCATCAGCAGCATTATTGTCATCCTTATCAGGAGTTATCGGCTGAACGCCACCTGCTCCGCCTGATGACGAACCTCCGCCGGAACTACCTGAACCGCCACCGTATGACGGACGACCACCTGTAAAATCACCAAATATTTCATCAGATGTCTGATTATCAGAATCAGGTGTAAAATCTTCGGTACATTTTACTATTGGTTCATCTCCAAAATACAGATATGCTCCATCCTTTTTGGTATTTATGTTCTTACCGTTAAATGTAATTGACTTTATGTCATAACCTGCATAAACAGTAATATCCTTCAAAGTTCTTTCATCAAAGTCATCTGATGAGAATTCAGAAACCTCACCTGATGCCATATCTACGCCAAAAGTAACATCACCTGCATTACTCTTGAACAGATATTCGTCTTTTATTCCATATTTTTTAATGTAGGAACCATCGTAAATAAAGAACGAAACAACCTTGCCGTTTTTATCCTCCTGAACAAGGAGTGATGTAGCATCGGTTGTATAATCTCCCAATACAATTTCCTTCTTTTGAGAAAGATCACTTAAATGATAATAGTAATAATTCTGTGCATCATCTTTTCCCGGTGTGTTTATAGTAAGGTAGAAAGCTGATGCTCCGTTATTTTCTATTCCTACATCAATTTCTTCGGTAACAATAGAGCGTTTTTCGCCAATATTAAGCGGATACAAAATAGTACCATACTTAGCAGTATCTCTTGTAGTACGTTCATAAACACCCTTTGGTGTTACAACATATACACCTGCGGCAACACCCTGTTCAACATCTGTAAAATAGATATCCGACATTGAAGCTGAATCTACCGGTGAAACAATTATATTTGCACCACTTTCAAAATTACTTTCAAACTCATTATTTTCACTAAGGCTTATATAAG
>JAZSKK010000155.1:0-2696 GCA_045534795.1 Clostridia bacterium
ACCTTGACAATTTGTATGGTGCTGCTTTTGCAACAACTGTGCGTAAAAAGGCAGAACGTCAGATTTTATGTGCTAATTTCCAGTTTGTCAATGACAAGTTTTTGGATGATGACATCAATATTTTTGACAGTATTTTAGACCTTGCAGACAAGGCAATTTTAAAGCAGGAATCCTTTGACGAAGAATATATAAAACAGGAAAAGGAAAATTTAAAAAAGCAAATTGCGTCTATAATTAATGACAAAAGGTCCTATGCAAGCAAGCGTTGTACGGAAATTATGTGCAAGGATGAAGCATACGGTATTTCCAAAACAGGATATGCGGAGGATTTGGATAACATAGACAAAACCAGACTTTTAGACCATTACAAAAACGTTGTGCTTAAAAGTCCTGTTGATATATTTGTAAATGGCGATGTAGATATTGAATATGTGACTGAAAAGCTAAAAGCGATGTTTGCGGATATTAATGTTGAATATAACATACCTTCGCCTGCAGATGTAAAAAGAGAAGTAAAGGATGTTAAAAGAGTTACTGAGGAACAGCAAATTGTTCAGGGTAAGCTAAGCATAGGCTTCAGGACAAATGTCTATGCTACTGATGAGGATTATCCCGCTATGATGATGTACAACTCGATTTTAGGCAGCGGCATATTCAGTAAGCTTTTTAACAATGTAAGGGAAAAGCTTTCTCTTTGTTATTATGCATCCTCGTCGGTGGATTATCTAAAGGGCATAATGCTTATTAATTCAGGTATAGAGGTTTCAAATTTCCAGAAGGCGTATGATGAAATTTTGGTGCAGATGGAGGATATTAAAAAAGGTAATATCTCTGATATGGAATTTTCTGCTGCTGTGCTTGGTACAGTAAATGCTGTTAATTCTACTGCTGACAACCCTTTTGTAATGGATGATTATTATATCAGCAAAATAATTTCAGGCAAGATGATTACTTTAGAAGAGCTTGCAGAAAGTATAAAAAAAGTTACAAAGGAAGAAGTAATGCAGGTTGCAAAAAAGATTCAGCTTGATACAGTGTATTTTCTTAAAGGATGTGAAAACTAATGGTTTTTGAGAAAATTGAAGATAAAAGATTAAATGAGGTTTTGTATAAAGGCATTCACAAAAGTGGTCTTACCGTATATGTTCTTCCTAAACCTGAGCATAGTAAAAGCTATGCGGCTTTTGCTACAAATTACGGTTCAATAGATTATAGGTTTATAATTCCTGGTGAAAGTGATTATACTGAAATTCCTGACGGTGTGGCACATTTTTTGGAACACAAGCTTTTTGAACAGCCTGATGGCTCAAATGCTTTTGATTCATATAGTATGACAGGGGCAAGTGCAAATGCCTTTACAAGCTTTAATTCAACTGTTTATTTATATTCCTGTACAGACAAATATTATGAAAACCTTGCAATACTCCTTGATTTTGTAAGCAATCCATATTTTACCAAGGAAAATGTGGACAAGGAACAGGGTATAATAGGACAGGAAATAAGGATGTATGATGACGATCCGGGCTGGAGAGTTTTCTTTAACCTTTTGGATTGTCTTTATGTAAATCATCCTGTTAAAAAGGATATTGCAGGTACTGTTGAAAGTATTGCGGAAATTGATAAGGATTTACTTTATAAATGCTATAATACCTTCTATAATCCTACAAATATGATTTTATTTGCATGCGGCAACGTGGATTGCGAAAAAATTGAACAATTGGTAGATAAATACGTTACTGCAAACCCCAATACTGAAATCAAAAGATTTTTGCCTGATGAACCAAAGACGATTAATAAAAAATATAAGGAACAAAGGTTAAGTATTTCAACCCCACTGTTCCAGATTGGATTTAAGGATACAGATGTTGGCTACGGTGGTGCTAAGCTTTTAAGAAAAGAGATTATAACTTCAATTCTTCTGGAAATATTGTTGGGTGAAGGTAGTGACCTTTACAACAAGCTTTATACAGAAGGCTTGATTAATGATAGCTTTGATGCTGACTTTGAGGCCGAAATCAGCTATGGCTTTTCTTCATTCAGCGGTGAAAGTGCTGACCCTGATAAGGTTTTGGATACAATATTACAGGCTTTTTCAAATATGGATTTTAATGAGGAGGAATTTGAAAGAGCAAAAAGAGTAGAGCTTGCGCGATATCTTCGTATGTGGAATAGTGTAGAGGGTGTTTCAAACACAATGGTTTCAGATTTGTTTAAAGGTATTAATATCTTTGAATATTCGGATATTGTAAAGGATATCACTCTTGATGATGTGAAATTAAGATTTAAAGAGCATTTTGATGAAAAAAATTGTGCAATGTCTGTTATTAAACCTTATGAAAGTAATGGTGATAAATAATGAATAATATTTCTTTTCCCGGTCTTGGCTTGGAGTTTGTTGTAAACCCAAATGCCTTTACAGTATTTGGCAGGGATATTAAGTGGTATGCACTTATAATTTTAACAGGAATTATCCTTGCAGTGCTGTTTGGCTTAAGGGAAAGCAGAAAGGTTGGTATTTCCGACGATACAGTTTTGGATATTGCTATAATTTGCATACCTATTGCCATTATTTGTGCAAGAGCTTATTACGTTATTTGCGAATGGAGTTACTACAGTCGCCACAAGGATGAAATTATACAGATATGGAATGGCGGTATTGCCATATATGGTGCAATAATAGGCGGCTGCTTGTCTGC
>JAZSKK010000108.1:0-2249 GCA_045534795.1 Clostridia bacterium
CCTCATAAACGTATCCGCAAATTGCACACCTGTACCCCTTTACCTTATTTTGAGGCTTTGGCTTAACCCTTGCATGATAGTCCTTGTATGTCATTGATTTATCATCATTCAAAATCTGAGCTTCCACAAAATCCGCCACAAACATATAGTGAGTGCCTAGGTCAACTGTTTCCACAACCCTTGCGCTTACATAAGCGTTGGAATATTCAGAAAGGTACAAAAGACCGTTTTCACTGCGTTTTACATTCTTAAATTCCACAAATTTATTAACCTCTTTACCGCTTTGAAAACCAAAGTTTTTAAAAACGTCAAAGGTAGCATTTTCCGAAAGTATGCTTACGTTAAAAATCCCCGTTTTTCTTATCATATCTGAGGTTTTGTTAGTCTTGTTAACAACCACAGCTACTCGGTTAGGGTTGCTGGTTACCTGACTGAAGGTATTTATAATACAACCATTGTCGAAATCATTTTCTCTAGCAATCAATACGTATAATCCGTAAGTAATTTTAAACAACGCATTAGTA
This sequence comes from Clostridia bacterium, assembly GCA_045534795.1. GTDB lineage: Bacteria > Bacillota > Clostridia > Monoglobales > Firm-18 > CAZNKU01. The sequence goes on from JAZSKK010000108.1 coordinate 525, forward strand.
TTCATAAAGCACTCTCCTTCGTAAATATTTTTCACAGATTTTTTTAAAATATCCCAAAAACATCAGCCTTTAATAAATTTATCCATTAAAGTATAGCCAGTTTCTATATATTCACCTTTTTTTCCATTTTGTTCAGTATATGAAAGACCGCAATTTTTCGGTGCATTACTGCGGTATATTGCATAAGGTACAGGGTCTGACGTATGTGTACCAATATCTATCGGCGTAGGGTGGTCGGGCATTATTAAAAATGCAAAATCCTCACCACTTTTCACCAAAGCATCATATACAGGCCCTACAACCTTTTCGTCAATCAATTCTATAGAAAGTTTTTTTGCTTCCTCGTCAAAATGATGTCCGCTTTCGTCAGGTGCCTCCATATGTATATATACAAAATCATTTCTCTTAAGTGCTTCTATTGCTGCCGCTGCCTTTCCGTCAAAGTTGGAATCTACGTTACCTGTTGCACCTTCAACATCAATATTTTCCATATCTGCGCATATTCCAATACCCTTTACAAGGTCAACTGCGGAAATTACAGCCCCTTTTACTCCGTATTTTTCCTCAAATGGCATTAATGCCGCCTTTTTTCCCTGTCCCCACATTCATATAGAATTTGCAGGATTTAATCCTTTTTCAACTCTTTTTTTATTGATTGGGTGGTCTTTTAAAATATTGTGGCTTTTTTTCATAAGCTCCACCATAACAGAATTATCAGGAAGATAGTCCTTTATCTTCTTTCCTGTAATATCATGGGGAGGGGTAAATTTGATTTCCTCAATATCCGTATGCCACAAAAGCAGGTGACGATATGATATACCGCCGAAAAAGTTATATTCCTCTGTACCTAAAGCCTCATCTACAGCCTTCATAAGAATACGGCTTTCTTCTGTAGATATTTCCCCCGAACTATAGTCAAGTATAGCTTTGTCCTCGTAATCCTCATGGTCGGACAAGGTAACCAGATTGGTACGGAAGGTTGTGTCAGAAGGCAAAACCTCTATACCCATACTTACTGCCTCCAAAGGAGACCGTCCTGTGTAAAATTCATCAGGATTATATCCCATTACGGAAAGATTTGCCACATCACTTCCGGGACTAAAGCCGTCAGGAACAGTTTTTACCATACCAATTTCACCCATTTGGCATATTTTATCTATATTAGGTTTTAGGGCAACGTCCAAAGGAGTCTTGCCACCAAGCTTTTCACTTGGAACATCAGCCATACCGTCTCCCAGAATAACTACATATTTCATAAATATCACCTTTTAGTATATTTTTGCAAATATTTTACCATATCATAACTCTAAAATCAATATTTTATATTAAAAAGTAAAAAATATTCATCTTTTTTTAAAAAAATATTGTATATTTTTTTATTTGTGTTATACTTAATGTATATACTTATGTTTAGAATGGGTAGGTGGACATGCTTGGACAGATTTGTAATAATGGGCGGGAAGAAGCTTGAGGGCGAAGTTACCATTAGCGGTGCTAAAAATGCTGCTGTAGCTATTATCCCGGCGGCATTACTTGTCGAAGGCATCTGTGTAATCGAAAACATACCGACAATTGATGATGTTGATGTCATTTGCAATATATTGGAAGATTTAGGCGCAAAAGTTCAGTTTAAGGACGAAAGACATACTTTGGTTATAGACTGTTCTGCACTAAAAAGTTATACTGCTTCTTCTGAAGCTGTACAACGTATGAGGGCGTCTTATT
>JAZSKK010000094.1:0-4726 GCA_045534795.1 Clostridia bacterium
CAAAAGCTCCTGACAACTCCTTGGCTCACAGAACGACATGGCTACGATCCGACTTATCTGCTATTTCATCGGCAGTTGCCTTACGCGGATTGCTAGCCTCTGTTGCAATAAAAGTGTCAACAACAGGAGCTATTGTACGGATGCATTTTTCATATTCCTTATCCTTAAGCATTGCCATAACAATAATGATTTTTTTATCACTGAAATACGTTTTTAATGCGTCATATAGTGCAGCAACACCTGAATAATTGTGTGCACCGTCCTGTATTATAACAGGGTTGTTGCTTATTATTTCCAATCTTCCGCGAAATTTTGTGTGTTCAAGACCTTTTTTTATAAATTCATCCTCAACACCCAATAATTTTACGGTTTCTATAGCGTTTACTGCGTTATATACCTGATGTTTACCAAGCATATTCATGTGATATTTTTCACCTTTGTATTCAAAATCAGTTCCATTAATGCTCTGTTTTATAATGCTGATGTCCTTTTTGTCCGGAATGGTCAAAGGTACATTTTTTTCTGCTACGGTTTTTTTAATTATCTTATTTGCATCATCGGGATTGTGGGCATAAGCTACAACCCTTGTGCCTGTTTTGATAATTCCGCATTTTTCATAGGCTATTTCAGCTATTGTTTCGCCTAAATATTCAGTATGGTCAACACTGATGCTTGTTATAACACAAACCAGGGGTGCAGGAATAACATTAGTTGCATCAAATCTGCCTCCCATACCAACCTCAAGAGATACATAATCACATTTTTGTTGCTCAAAATACAAAAGACCGATTGCTGTAACCACTTCAAATTCTGTAGGTGTAAGATTATGTGCTTCTATTGCATCCTTTACAATGGATGTGTATTTTGCAAGGTCATCCTCTGAAATTTCACAGTTGTTTATCTGTATGCGTTCTGTAAAGGAATATACGTATGGAGAAATAAATTTACCTACCTTATGTCCCTTTGACGTTAAAATATCCGCAATGTAGGAGGTAGTAGAGCCTTTGCCGTTTGTACCTGCTATGTGAATAAATTTTAATTTTTTATGAGGATTACCTATTTTGTCAAGTAGGTTGTTTGTGGCATCAAGCCCAAGCTTGATGCCAAATTTGTTTCTTGAATGTATAAAGTCTAATGCTTCGTTGTAGTTCATTTTAATTTTTCAAGACCTTCAAGTACCTTGCTTAGCATTTCGCGGTACATTTCGCCTTTTTCCTTTTCTTTTTCAACTACCGCCTGAGGAGCCTTTGCAACAAAGGATTCGTTTGAAAGCTTGCCTTCAACACGTTTGATTTCACCTTCAAGACGCTTCTTTTCAGCATTTAGTCTTTCAATTTCCTTAGCCTTGTCAACAAGGTCATCCTGTGGCATAAATATTTCTGCCTTGTTTACTACTACTGAAATTGCATTTTCGGGAACTTCTGTCTTATCCTTTGAAATTACAACCTCACTTGCACCTGCAAGCTTTAGGTAGAAAGCTGTACCAAGTTCAAAAAGTTCTGTATCTTCAGTAACAATTACAAGCTTTGCTTTCTTTGATGGAGGAACATCCATTTCGGAACGCATATTTCTAACACCCTTGATGGCATCCTTTATTGTTTCAAGATTTTCTTCTTCGACAGGGAAGTTAAGTTCATCCTTTGCAATACTCCAGTCGGAAATCATTATGCTCTTTTTATCGGTTACAGGAAGATAACTGTAAATTTCTTCAGTAATAAACGGCATAAACGGATGTAGAAGCTTTAAAATATTTGAAAGTACATAAATAAGAACATTCTGAGGGTTCTTTTCAGTACCAAGTCTTGGTTTTACAAGCTCGATGTACCAATCGCAGAATTCGTCCCATATAAAGTCATAAAGATTCTGTACTGCAATACCAAGCTCGTATTTGTCAAGGTTATCTGTAACTCTTTCAATCAATTTGTTAAGCTTGCTTAAAATCCATTTGTCCTCAAGCTCAAGATTTGCAGGCAATACATCGCTTGCATTGTCATCTGCATTCATAAGTACGAATCGTGACGCATTCCATATTTTATTTGCAAAGTTACGGCTTGCTTCAACTCTTTCGTCATAGAATCTCATATCATTACCAGGTGAGTTACCTGTTGCCAATGTAAATCTCAAAGCGTCTGCACCGTATTTATCAATAACTTCAAGTGGGTCAATGCCGTTACCAAGTGATTTACTCATTTTTCTGCCCTGACTGTCACGTACAATACCGTGAATAAGCACTGTATCAAACGGACTCTTGCCCATGTGTTCAACACCGCTGAATATCATTCGTGCAACCCAAAAGAAAATGATGTCATAGCCTGTAACCAATACACTTGTTGGGTAGAAGTAGTCAAGCTCTTCTGTTTTGTCAGGCCATCCTAGTGTAGCAAATGGCCATAGAGCAGATGAAAACCAGGTATCAAGTACGTCATTGTCCTGATGCACCTTGGCACCGCACTTTGGACATACGTCTATATCTGTTTTGGACACAGTTGTTTCACCACATTCATCGCAGTAGAATGCAGGTATTCTGTGACCCCACCAAAGCTGACGTGAAATACACCAGTCATGTACGTTTTCCATCCAGTTTGTATATGTTTTTGTAAATCTTTCAGGAACAAATTTAGTTGTACCGTTTTTAACAACCTCTAAAGCAGGCTCTGCCAATGGTTCCATTTTAACAAACCACTGCTTTGAAGTCATAGGTTCAACAGTAGTACCACAACGGTAGCATTGACCGACATTGTGTGAATGGTCTTCAATCTTGTGTAGCAAGCCAAGCTCATCAAGGTCTTTGATAATTGCCTTTCTTGCCTCGTATCTGTCCATACCGTTATATTTTCCGCCGTTTGCATTAATTGTGGCGTCATCATTCATAACCTTAATCTGTTCAAGATTATGTCTTAAACCAACCTCAAAGTCGTTAGGGTCATGAGCAGGAGTAATTTTAACACAACCTGTTCCAAATTCCTTGTCAACGTAATCGTCTGCAATAACAGGGATTTCTCTGTTAACAAGCGGAAGCATAAGAGTTTTGCCGATTAAATCTTTATATCTTTCGTCCTCTGGGTTTACTGCAACTGCAGTATCACCCATCATAGTTTCAGGACGTGTTGTTGCTATGATAACATATTCGTCAGAGCCTACAACAGGGTATTTAATATGCCAGAAGTGTCCGGGTTGGTCAGCGTATTCAACCTCTGCATCAGATAGTGCGGTTGTACAATGAGGACACCAGTTAATTATACGGTTGCCCTGATAAATCAAGCCCTTGTTATACAAATTAACAAATACCTCACGTACTGCCTTTGAACATTTTTCATCCATTGTAAAGCGCTCTCTGTCCCAGTCGCATGAGCTACCCAATTTTTTGAGCTGATTTATAATATTGCTGCCGTACTGTTCTTTCCATTCCCATACCTTTTCAAGGAATTTTTCACGTCCAAGGTCATATCTTGTAATGCCCTGTTCGTTACGCAACACTTCTTCAACCTTAATTTGTGTAGCAATACCTGCATGGTCTGTGCCAGGCAGCCACAAAGCCTCTTCACCCTTCATTCTGTGGTATCTGATAAGGATATCCTGTAATGTTTCGTCAAGAGCATGTCCCATGTGGAGTTTGCCTGTTACATTTGGAGGAGGAATAACTATTGTAAAAGGTTTTTTGTCAGGATTTGGCTTTGCGTGAAAATATCCGTTGTCAACCCATTCTTTGTATAGCTTGTCCTCAACTTTTTTGGGGTCATATTTTGTTTCTAAATTTCTCATTAGTTTTCTCCTTTTTGTTGTACTTCATAGTCTTTTATATTGTAATATTGAAGTATTTTGTAGTTTTTAAATATTTCATTAAATTCTTCAGGCAATTCCTCTTCAAACCCTGCTGATGTTCCGTTATGCTGCTTGCTTATTATAGGAGCATATTGCATCATATCATAAAGGAATGAATGAAATTGAGGCAACTCAATATTCATATATTGCAGTAATTTTACTGAAAGATAGTTTGATGAAATCAAATTTTGCTTTCCCTTTATTGAAGGGCGATTATTTTTAAGATATGCATTGTTTCCTATAATCACATAATCTGTAGTATATCTGTTTTCGTATGATTCGTATGTGTCGGACACAATGTCAAGACCTAATTTTTCAAATATTATTTCTTCTGAATCCAGATATGGAAGATGGTCACCGAACAAAATAAACACAGTAGGCTCATCTAAAGAATTTATATATTCGTATATGGTTTTCATAAATTTATCTGCATCGTTTATTCCACCCAGATAATTGTTGATTATATAATATTCTTCATCTGTAAGCCCCACATCCTTGGAAATAAATTCCTTTTCGTAACTTAATTTGTAATCATCGTAGGGGCCATGGTTTTGAATAGTTACCAAAAAGTTAAAATATCCACTTTCAGGATTTTCTTCCAGATGTCTGTTGTAGTCGTTTATTATCATATCTGCGGCAACTGTATCCATTGCGTAGGTATTGATGTTTGGTATTTCTCCCTCAAGGTCATCCTTTGATTTGAAGGAATCAAAACCCATTCGCAGGTACACGTTTTGTCTGTTATAAAACCAGGGATAGCCCGGGTGCATTGATACTGCTTCATATCCCATATCCTTATAATACCTGACTATGGAATATGTATCCTTGTTAATAAGCGTTTTGTATGCCGTAGGCATTGTAGGGCTTATTGCCGAGGTATTATTACCTGTTAAAAATTCAAATT
>JAZSKK010000201.1:0-1585 GCA_045534795.1 Clostridia bacterium
AACCAGCATCTGTCCGTAATTTTCACCTGTGCATCTTACAGCAACCCACGAAATCATATTATCCTTATTTGATAAGGTATATGGAATCATAAGCACTAATTCCGTCTTACCTTCCTCGATACTCATATAATTATAATAGGGTTTTACAGGTTGAGTAACATTTTCTGCCGTTTTTTCATTAGCGAATGACCACACGCCTTTTTTCTGATAAAAGTCCGACGCATTATTTATGTGATATTTTTGCATCATAGACGCCTGAATGTTAAATATATCCATTGGGTATCTTATATGCTCAGCTAAAGATTCAGGTATATCTCCCTTTTCAAACAATTGAGGGTAAATCCGAGAATAACATCTTACAATAGGGTCTTCCTTATCCACAATATAAAACTGAACGTCACCATGATAAGCATCTACTACAACCTTAACGGAATTTCTGATATAATTATATTCCCCCGTATATTCCGAATAGGGATAATATTCCGTTGTTGTATAACCATCTATAATCCACTTTAAGCTTCCGTCACCATCAATTACAATAGTAGCATCACTGTCATATTTTAAAAATGGTGCAATCTTTTTTACCCTGTCTTTAATATTTGTATTCAACAATATTTTACTGTTTTTAGAAATTTGGTCTGAAAACAGCATTTTTAAATCTGCTTCTCTTACAGACAAAATTATTCTGTTAAACCAATTAAGACCTATGCCTGAATTCCCCTGATATGCATAGCCGTTTGTTACAACGTCATCTGTTTCACCATCTTTTGTGCCTACAATAACGTAATCATTATCATTTTCACCGTAATAAATTCTTGGTTCTTTAACATTAAGTTCCTCATATTCAGAAATTACAGGAATATCCTTTACTATAAAATCAGGCTGTCCAAGGTCGTTTACAGTATTCATCTTATTAACAACTACACCAAAGCCATGGGTATATCTCATTTTAGTATTAACATAAGTTTTTGCAGATTCCTCAAGTCGGTGAGTATTAATTTCCCTTGCGGCAATAGAAACCGCCGTAGGCTCGCCGTCTAAAGTATATGTCACAACGTCAGTATCCGTAAACGTGTAATATGTCTTTAAACTTTGAAGCTGATTTAAAATATTTACTGTCTGGTCAAAATCATTAATGCGTATATTTTTAATAGTTCCAAGATTATTCTCAATTTTTACACCATCAAGGTCATGCTTAATTTCGTAATCAAATTCCTGCGCCTTATCCAAATTATAGGCAGACCTGGTATAATCAACATTGTGCTGAATATATGCACTTTGCACCGCCATCTCATTAGGGTCAACAACCATAACATTAACAATACCTGCTATTATGGATGTTGCAATAAATAAAATGGGATAAATTAATACAATCAAAAACGCTGGCTTTAATTTTTGCCTTAAAATCATAACGGTAGTAGCAATTACCACTGCAAGTATAACAACAGGTGCTACATTATAAAATTTGAGCCATACGTTCAAATCTACATAATCCGCGCCAACAAAATTGCCGCCTGTGCCAAACAATATATCTTCTTTAATAAATTTGTATGCTACGGCTTTTATCAAAAAATATATCATTATA
>JAZSKK010000128.1:0-6911 GCA_045534795.1 Clostridia bacterium
ATATATATTAAAATAAGTATCAACACTATCTTTCTAAAGTATTCAAAAAAGGCTGTTCTGTTGAACAACCTTTTATTATAACTTTATGGGTATAAAATGAATTATTTCAATACTATCACTGTGAACATAGCAATTTAATGCTAAAATATTAACTCCTTTATCCTTTGCCTCCTTCAAAGCATCTGCAAATTCAGGATGAGTACGCCTGTTTGGTGTAAAGTATCTTGCCTTTTCAGTTTGTATTATAAACGCTATATACCCTTCGTATCCCTCATCAATACACCTGCAAAGCTCGTTTATATGCTTTAACCCACGCTGCGTGGGTGCGTCAGGAAACATCAATACACCATTGTCCTCCAGGGTAACTCCTTTTACTTCCACAAATATTTTTCTGTCATCTGACTCTATATAAAAATCAAAACGGGAATCACCATAACGACATTCAGGCTTTAAAACATTTACGTCACCAAGATATTTGCTTTTTACAACCCATTCGCCAAAAACCTTATTTGGTGCCTGACTATCGATATTGTAAAGTTCATCTCCTTTACAAACCGCTACCAAATCATATTTGGTTTTTCTGGCAGGATTATCTGATTTCTGAACATAAACAATGGTTCTAGGTATTAAAAGCTCCTTGCATCTACCTGTATTCTTAACGTGAACTACTTCCTTTTTACCATCTACCTCTACAAATGCAATAAATCTGTTTGGTCTTTCCAAAAATATCCCTTTTTTAACATTATTATAAATCATTATTATCACCAATTTGATTTTATCACAAAAATCAGCATCAAACAATAGTTTGACTAACAAATCACCTTTTGGTATAATAATAAAAAAGAGGTGAATTTAATGAATATATATACATCTGCCCAGCAATTAATAGGCAAAACTCCGTTGTTAGAGCTTACCAATATTGAAAAAAATCTTAAGCTTGAAGCAAAGATAATTGCAAAGCTGGAATGCTTTAACCCCGCAGGTTCGGTTAAGGACCGAGTTGCAATGGCTATGATAGATGACCTTGAACAAAAGGGAAAGCTTGACAAAAATTCCGTAATTATTGAACCCACAAGCGGTAATACAGGTATTGGTCTTGCATCTGTTGCAGCGGCAAGGGGATATAAAGTCATTATAGTAATGCCTGAAACCATGTCTGTAGAACGCAGACAGCTTATGAAGGCATACGGTGCTGAGCTTGTATTGACAGACGGCACAATGGGGATGAGTGGTGCTATAAAAAAGGCTGACGAATTGGCAGAGGAAATACCAAACAGCTTTGTTGCAGGACAGTTTGTAAACCCTGCAAACCCAAAAGCACACTACCAAACCACAGGTCCTGAAATTTACGAAGATACCGACGGCAACGTGGATATATTTGTGTCAGGTGTAGGAACAGGCGGTACAATAACAGGTGTGGGAGAATATTTAAAATCCAAAAAACCTGATGTTAAAATTGTAGCCGTTGAACCAAAGGATTCCCCCATACTTTCAACAGGAACATCAGGCTCCCACAATATTCAGGGGATAGGTGCAGGCTTTGTACCTGATGTACTGAATACAAAAATATATGACGAAGTAATAACTGTATCAACCAAAGATGCATTTGAAACAAGCAGGATAATAGGAAAAGCAGAAGGTGTTTTGGTGGGTATATCCTCAGGTGCGGCAGCCTGGGCAGCAATAGAGCTTGCAAAACGCCCTGAAAATAAGAACAAAAACATAGTTGTACTGTTACCTGATACAGGGGACAGATATTTGACTACCCCACTTTTTACAGAATAATGAATAAAAAAGCCATCACTTACTATAGTGATGGCTTTTAACTATATGCTGTATGTATGTTCCAACGGACCTGAACCCTTTCCCAAATCAAGCATAGCACCTATTGCACCTGTTAAATATTCCTTTGCACACCCTATGGATTCAACTACATTCTTTCCGTCAGCAAGGTTGCAGGCTATGGCAGATGACAAGGTACAGCCCGTACCATGAGTATTTGGATTTTCAATCTTTTTTGTTTCAAACCAATGTATATCTCCGTTACAGTACAGCAAATCCGTAGCACTACTTACAAGGTGACCTCCCTTAATAAATATTGCTCCGCTATAATTATGGGCAATATATTCAGCGGCTTTAACCATGTCATCACAATTTTTAATACCAAAGCCACATAACACCTCTGCCTCGGGAATATTGGGAGTTATAACATCAGCTAAGGGAAATAAACTATTTAAAAGCAACTCTCGTGCGTCGTCGGAAATAAGCTTGTGTCCGCTGGTTGATACCATAACAGGGTCTAACACTATATTTTTAGCATTGTATTGTGTTAACTTATCGGCAATAGCGTTAATTATCCCCGAAGATGAAACCATACCTATTTTTACCGCATCAGGGTATATATCGGTAAAAACCGCATCCATTTGCGCAGACACAAAATCCGCTGTGGAATTTAAAATACCTGTAACCCCTAAAGTATTTTGTGCCGTAAGGGCAGTTACAACACTCATGGCATACATCTTATGTACAGTAATTGTCTTAATATCTGCCTGAATACCTGCTCCTCCGCTACAATCGGAGCCTGCAATTGTCAATACCTTTTTCATCTATAAAATCCCCTTTTCAATAGCGGAAGCTTTTAATTCCATAACCGCCTTATACGGACTTTCCGCCCTCATTACCGCAGATACCACACATATTCCGCAAATGTCAATACCTCTTAATACATCAATATTATCCTTATTAAGACCACCAATTGCATTTACGGGAATTGGTACGGCTTTACAAATTTTATCAAGAGTTTCGGTTGATGTAAGTATCGTTTTCACCTTGGTTGTTGTAGGGAATATAGCACCTACACCAAGGTAATCCGCACCATTGCGATATGCCTCTAATGCCTGCTCTACAGTTTTTGCAGTAGCACCAATTATTTTATCATCACCAAGTATTTTCCTTGCTATGTCTATGGGCATATCGCTTTGTCCAAGATGAACGCCCTCCGCCTCTGAGGCAATGGCTATATCTATTCGGTCATCAATTATTAACGGCACATTATATTTTTGTGTTAGTCTATGTACCTTTATTGCAAGATGAAGATATTCTCTTGCAGACTTTTCTTTTTCACGCAGCTGCAAAAGTGTTACTCCTCCCTTTAATGCCTCTTCTGTTCTGTACAAAAATTCATTTTCACTGTATCCTGTACTATCAGTGATAAAGTAAAGACTTGTGTCAGGCGTTTTCAATTTCCATCACCTCCATTTTTAAATGTTTTTCCACATCTGTATCAGTTAATACTGAAAGATTATCAATAAGCTTTAGCATAAAGCTTCCGTTTCCCTTATCTGTTACTGAAAGCTCTCCGCAAATTCCCAAAACCGCACATGAAGTTACTACCCCTTCTATACACCTGCAAACAGATAAATAACAACCACATAATGCCCCAAGCATACATCCTGTACCTGTAATTTCAGCAAGTGCAGGTGTTCCGTTTTTAATATACACAACCCTTTTACCGTCTGTAATTATATCGGTCTTTCCGCTTGCCAGAATAATTGTGCCATATTTTTCAGCCAGCATAACCGCCATATCTGTTATACTATTTAAATCCAAAGACACATCACTATCAACCCCTGTTGACCTATAATCACTGTTATAAATAGCATTAATTTCAGAATAATTGCCCTTTATCAGCAAAGGAGCGTTATTTTCAATAAGCTTATATGCAAAATTCCGCCTTAATTCAGAGCAGGCAACACCTACCAAATCAATGATACACGGTATATCATTTTCACTTGCAACTGCTGATGAAATCATCATTGATTCCATTCTGACATCAGTAATATTCCCAAGATTTAAAACAACCGACTGTGCAGTTGATGTAATTTGAGCAACCTCCAGAGGATGCTCCGCCATCACAGGCCGTGCTCCTATTGAAAGAACAGAATTTGCACATTGGTTTATGGAAATAGGGTTTGTAATACAATGAACAAGAGGTCTTTGTTTACGCACTGCTTTTCTGATTGAATTTATCTGTTTTAACATACCTTTATACCCTCTTTTTTACTATGAAATAAATAATCGATATTACTAAAAATATACCAAGCACCGTAAAAGCCATATAGTCCCAGATAGGCGATGTCATTTTAAATACGCCTGTCAGGATTTTAATTACCATAAAGCTTATTACTCCCAAGGCTGATATGGTTGCTGTATTCCCTGCTATGCCGCTTTTGTCCTCATAGCTTTTTACTGCAAGGGTGTTTTGCATTTGTGTAAGCATGCCTGAATTTGCAAGCTTTTTCAAAAACAGATATGCTATACTTCCCCCAATAAGTGTACCGCATACAAAGGTTGGTACATAAAACAGCCAGCTTAAACCTTCCTTACCCCATAAAATTTTCATAACAGGATATGAAAGCACAGCACCTATAATACCTGTACCAATGACCTCACCAATTACTGCAAAAAGAATTTTGCCCTTTGATGCTCTGTAGCACACACCTGATAAAAATGCACCAAATATTGCACCTGTAAGTGCAATCGGCGGTATGCCCATAATGGCCATTCTGATTATGCCTATCAAGGTTGCACACAAAAGAGAATACCAGGGTCCCAACAAAACAGAGCATACTATATTTATAAAGTGTGCCATAGGACACATACCCTCAAACCTGAGTATGGGAGAAATTACAACACCCAAAGCTATAAGCATTGAAAGTACAATCATTTTTAACAAGCCCTTTGAATTTTTCATTTAAAAATTACCTCTTTTCATAAAAATTCCCTTGGCTTTACAATACGGATATACAAACAACAGCGTAACCACAAGGCAAAGCCAAAAGGTCGGTCGGAGGTCCATTCCTCCCTCTCAATCTGAAACACAGACTCCCATCGCTATTTATTTGTATAAAGATATTCCGGACTTTGCCTGAGGCGCTCCCCTCCTGCCGTCGTATTGGAATATCCCGTTGACAAGTGGTTATCTTCCTGCTAAGTTTTTAACTTTTTCCGTTATAATGCAAAGCAAACCAACAGTCACCATTGCAGGAAGAGTGCATCCTACCGCCGTATCTATACCCATAAACAAGCGATAAAGCACAAAGCCGACAAACCATATTATAAGTCTTGTCCATTCAAACTGCCTGTTTGCAAAGCTCCTTTTTAATACAAAGTAATCCACAATCTGTATTGCAATCATAGGTGCAAATACAGAACCAATAAAATACAAAAATGATTCAAATACATAGACGTTAAAAAATATCGCCATAACAGTACCTGTTGCCGTTACAATCAAGGAAGCATATTTTTCATTAATCCTTGAAAATATATTCTTACAGCTTACACCTGCAGAAAAAGCATCCAAAAAAGTGGTTGTAACAGTAGAAAATATCACAATTATCAATGCAACTACACCAAGACCTGCCCTTAAAAGTATAAGCGCAATGTCACATTCGCCCGTAAATATTGCGGCACTCATACCGATTATGTACATCCAACAGCTTGTAAAAAAATATGTAACAGAGCTTACCAAAGATGCCTGCACAGGCTTCCTTGCTCTTGATGTATAGTCGGAAATAAGCGGCAACCAGGAAAGAGGCATTGCAACAGAAAGCTCCACTGCCATACCGAAACTGATTGAGTCTTTCATACGGTATGTACCTGAATCTGTGTTAAATATAGCAACACTTAATATTATAGTAAGCACAAACAGCGTTGACATCGCAGCTATATTAAGCTTGTTAAGCTTTTTTGTATCTGCAACTATCCATAATACAATCAACAATCCTATAACTATACTCCATATCCATTGTCCTGCAGGATATACCAGATTTGCAGCAGAAGCTCCACTTGCTATCATTATGGAGGTCCATCCTATAAGTTGTATAATATTTAATGACGAAAACATCATAGACCCCTTTTCACCAAACGAAAACTTGACTGTATCCATAGCGCACTTGCCTGTATTTCCACCAATCAGCCCTGCCAGGAACAACAAAACACAGCCTATAAAATGTCCGACAACAACCGCCAACGTCCCCTTTGCAAAGCCTAATGGCGCAACAGAAATACCTGTAAGAATTTCCGCAATAGATACCCCTGCACCAAACCATATAAGTGCATTGGAGGTTGTTGAGGTCTTACTTTTATCCATAAAAAAACTCCTTCCTTATATCAGGGAAAGAGGTCGTATATCAAACAAATAAAATGCGGAGATACTGATAATAGCATCTCCGCATAGCATTCATCACAAATTCCTACGGTGGCATTATCCACATCAGGTTATACGGGTCGAAGTTGATTACTTCCTCTCAGCCTGCCGCGCAAGCTCCCCAAATATTTATTTTTTAAAATTATAGCACCCTTAAATATGTTTGTCAAGCCCTATATTCCAAGTTCGGCAATCAATTCATCCTTTGGTGCATAGCCCACAAGCTTTTTAGATATTTCGCCGTTTTCAAAAAGTAAAATTGTAGGAATACTCACAATACCATATTTTGCCGCTATTGCAAATTCCTCATCTATATTAAGCTTTGCAACCTTTATTTTTTCTTCGTATTCCTCTGCTATTTGTTCAACAATCGGCGCAATCATCTTACAGGGACCGCACCATTCTGCCCAAAAATCTACCAAAACCGGTACATCGGACTTTAAAACTACATTGTCAAAATTATCTGCTGTCAACTTAATTTCCGCCATGTTAATATCTCCTTTTATCTTGATTTATAATACAACATACAGTGACAAAATCCTTCAAAATTCTCATCCTTAATCTGCTTGCGGAACTCTTCACATATACACTTGTTTTCTTCTGTTCGTTCCAGCTTGCAAGGACAATATCCCCCTGTACGTTCAAGTCCCTCCTTGACTGTTTTTACAATGCTTTCATCAGGGTTAAAAGTAACCTTCATCAC
>JAZSKK010000244.1:0-2914 GCA_045534795.1 Clostridia bacterium
TAACCGAAAGAGCAATATCACTATTTAAGGTAATTAACATATTTTTACCCGGACAAGCATTACACATTGCACAATTTTCACCGCAGGAGGAATCTCTTGTAATACGGATGGTTACCTTGTTGCCTTCAATCTTTTCTACAACACCTTGTTTGTTCAATTAATCACAACCTCTTATTTTTTCTGCCATTTCAATCATTTCAGAGGCGGCCTGAATTGTTGTATCAGTAATATGTGCACCGCCTATAATTCTTGCAAGCTCATTTTTTCTTGAACTGTCATCAAGTAATTTTACTTTAGTATATGTGTGTTCACTGTCCGTATTTTTCTCAATAAGAAAATGTGTATTCGCCATTGCGGCAATTTGTGCAAGATGAGTAATACATAGTACCTGTTTTTCGATTGCGATTTTGTTGATTTTTTCCGCAATTTTCTGTGCTGCACGACCACTTACGCCTGTGTCTATTTCATCAAAAATCAGAGTATCCACAGGGTCGGAATCTGCAAAAATTGTTTTTATGGCAAGCATAATTCTGGACATTTCACCACCGGATGCTATTTTTGACAGCGGCTTTAAAGGTTCTCCTGCATTTACCGAAATCAAAAATTCTATACTGTCGCATCCGTTTTTGTTATAATCACATTCATTAATTTGCACATCAAACTTTACCTTTGACATATCTAAATCTTCAAGCTCTTTACATATTCTTTCACTAAGTTCAGATGCGGATTTCAAGCGTATTTTTGTTATTTCTGCGGCGATTTTGTTTCTCTCGCTGATTGCACGTTCAAGTTCGGTATTTAAAAATTCGATTTCCTCATCACTTTTTGTTATAGTGTAAAGTTTATCTTCAATTTCATTTTTATAATTAATAATTTCTTCGATTGTACTGCCGTATTTACGTTTTAATGTATTGATTAAATCTAACCTTAATTCAATTTTATCGACTTCGCTTTCGTCAAAATCCATTTCATCACGATAGTCGCGTATCTGGTAAATTGTATCATCAAGCTCAATAGCCACACTGTTAAGTCGTTCATATATTTCCATAAGCTTACTGTCATATTCAGTTATGGACTGAAAGCTGCTTACTACAGATGAAAGCTGGTCATACACATTTCGGTCAATACTGTATAAGGATTCATGGGAATAATTAAGAACTTCTGAAATTTTACTTATTCCGCTTATAAATTTTCTGCGTTCCATAAGCTGTTCGTCTTCACCTATAACAAGCTTTGCTTCTTCAATTTCATTTATCTGGAATGAATATAAATCTGTCTGTCTTTCCTTTTCGCGTTGGTCAAATTGAAGTGAATTTATTTTTTCATTAATCTCGTTTACATTGTTATAATATTTTCTGTATTCCTCAAGCTTTGATTCAAGCTTTGCATAGCTGTTTAAAAACTGGATATGAGAGGATGGAGTAAGAAGTGACTGATTATCCTGTTGACCGTGAATATTTATAAGCATATTGGCAACTTCTCTTATGCCTGTCGCCGTAGTCATAGAACCGTTAATTTTGCATAAGCTTTTGCCGTCTGTGTTAATATCACGGTAAAGTATAACCATACCGTCTTCAACCTCAATACCATTACTGTCAAGAATGTCTATAACTTCCTTATTATCAATGGAAAACATTGCTTCAACTATTGCTTTTTTTTCGCCGTTTCTAATAATAGATTTACTGGTTCGTTCCCCCAAAACCATATTAATTGAGTCAATAATAATAGACTTACCTGCACCTGTTTCGCCTGTAAGTACGTTAAAACCCTTATTAAATTCTATTTCTGCCTCATCAATAACAGCTATATTCTTAATGTGTAGTCGTTCAAGCATAGTTTTGCATCCTTTATAAAATTACTTAATAAGTTGAGTTAATTCTTTCTTTATAGCCAAGGCCTGTTCGGAATTTTTTGCAATAATCAATATAGTGTCATCGCCTGCTATTGTACCTAAAATCATATTGTTTGACATTGCGTCAATAGCAGATGCAGCAGCATGAGCAGTGCCGCTTAAGGTTTTTACAACCAGCAAATTTTCGGCTTCTTCTACAGATACAACACTGTTGCTGAATATATCAATTAGTTTTACGGTGTTTGCAGATGAACTTTCCTCAGGCAGAACATACTTTATTACACCACCAATTGATTGTTTTATAAGATTCAAATCTCTTATATCGCGAGAAACCGTAGCCTGTGTAACCATATATCCAAGGTCATTAAGCTTTTTTGCAATATCTTCCTGTCTTTCAATGGCTTCAGCTTTTATAAGCTCAAGTATTTTTGTATGACGTTGCTTTTTAGTATACATAATCTATATTTCCTTTTCAAAAATTTTTTTCTTAAGTTTTTTATAAAAAGAGTTTTTACTGTACCTGATAGTGTTTATATATCCGCCTTTTTCAATGGTGATTTCGTGATTACCCTTTATTTCTGCAATAAGATTGCCGTCAATGGAGAATGTGCATTGTTCTGAATTGTTAAGCTTTATTTTTATTTTTGTTTCCGTTGAAACAACAACGCTCTTTATATATACATTATGTGGACATACAGGAGTTACAACAAATGCGTTAACCAAAGGGTCAATGATAGGACCGCCTGCTGAAAGAGAATATGCAGTAGAGCCGGAGGAGGTAGAAACTATCAACCCGTCAGCCCTGAACTGATTCATTGGTACGTCCTCAATAATTATATCAATATCAAGCATTTTTGGCGAATTACCCCTGTGTATTGACGCTTCGTTTATTGAATAATACACATTACCTGAATGCTCAATCTTTATTATTGGTCTTTTTTCCAAGGAAAAATTACCGCTTATAATATCATCCAGTCCTTGCATATCGTTTTTTTCAAGCTCTGTTAAAAAACCAATGTTGCCGTGATTTATGCCAAGAATAGGTATATCTGTATTAATATA
>JAZSKK010000012.1:0-1980 GCA_045534795.1 Clostridia bacterium
TATGCTTGACGTACTTATGGAAAGTAAAACAAGAAACAAGTATAAAATTCAGTAATTATACAATAATTTATTAATTCCCCATGACAGGGGAATACAGAAAATTTTATAAAAGGTATTTTATAAATTTTTGAATTTTAATTATTTTATATTCAATAATAATATATGTAATTAAAAAATCTTTTAATGTACGGAAAATATTACTTTATGGAGGTTAAAACGTGGCAAAAAAACAAAATTTAAAAATTATACCGCTAGGCGGTCTGGAGGAGATCGGAAAAAACATTACCGTTTTTGAATATGGTAATGATATAATCGTCCTTGACTGCGGTATGGCATTTCCTGATGACGAAATGCCCGGCGTAGATATTGTAATTCCTGATTTTACTTACCTTGAAAAAAATAAGGAAAAAATCAGGGCTGTGGTAATAACTCACGGTCACGAGGACCATATAGGTGCATTACCATACTTTTTAAGTAAGATTAACGTGCCTGTTTATGGCACAAGGCTTACAATCGGACTTGTTCAGAACAAGTTAAAGGAGCACGGACTTGACAAAATCGTCAAGCTACACAGCGTATTACCGGGGAATGTTTTGAGGTTAGGGGAATTTCGCGTGGAATTTATCCGCAGTAATCACAGTATTCCCGATGCTGCAGCAATTGCATTCCATACACCTGTGGGCGTAATTTTACACACAGGAGATTTTAAAATAGACTCTACCCCTATTGAAGGCAAAATGATTGACCTCAAAAGAATAGGAGAGCTTGGTAAAAAGGGTATTCTTGCTCTTATGTCAGACAGTACAAATGCAGAACGTCCAGGCTATACCATGAGCGAGAGCACAGTTGGTGCAACATTTGATGGCATATTCCGCAATAATTTAAAAAACAGAATAATTGTGGCAACCTTTGCTTCAAATATTCACCGTATGCAGCAAATAGTAAATTCTGCAGCACAGTATGGCAGAAAAGTAGCTCTATCAGGACGCAGTATTGTAAATGTTGTATCTGTGGCTATGGAACTTGGCCACATGAAAATACCTAAGGGTATGCTCATTGATATTGATGAAATTACCAATTATCCACCCCACAAGCTGGTTATAATAACAACTGGCAGCCAGGGTGAGGCAATGAGTGCTCTTACAAGGATGGCATATTCTGAACACCGTAAGGTTACTTTGGGACAAAAGGATACAGTTATAATTTCCGCAAACCCTATACCGGGCAATGAAAAAGCAGTATCTAAAGTAATAAATGAGCTATACAAGCTTGGAACAAATGTGATATATGAGGCATTGGCGGATATTCACGTTTCAGGACACGCTTGCAGTGAGGAGCTTAAAATTATAATGAACCTTGCAAACCCTAAGTTTTTCATACCTGTTCACGGTGAATACAGACATTTGTATCATCATGCTATGATTGCACAGAAGATGGGTATTTCGGAAAAGAATATTATCAAAATGCAGATAGGTAATGTGGTCGAGCTTAATGCTGACAAATGCAAGATAACAGGCACCGTTCCGTCAGGAAGGATTTTGGTTGACGGACTTGGGGTAGGCGATGTAGGCAATATCGTTTTGCGTGACAGAAAGCTTCTTGCAGAGGATGGGCTTATTGTTGTAGTTGTTACGCTTGATTCACATACTCATCGTATTATTTCAGGGCCTGACGTTGTTTCGCGTGGGTTTGTATATATGCGTGAAAGTGAAGACCTTATGGAGCATATAAGGGATTGCGCAAGAGTTTCTATTGAAAAATGTAATGACAAAAGAAATTGTAACTGGAATACTATGAAGGCTAAAATAAAGAATGATTTAACTGATTATTTGTATTTTAAGACAAAGAGAAAGCCAATGATACTTCCTGTTATTATGGAGGTTTGATGAGGAGGTTTTTTATGTATAACGAACCATATTCAACGCAAGGGCAGATGGATATGCAGGCAGGTCTTAATGGCTATATTTCCAAGGTTTACGG
>JAZSKK010000001.1:0-1739 GCA_045534795.1 Clostridia bacterium
ACCCAAGTCAATACCTATAATTTTACTCATAATATAATCATCCTTTCTGATTTAACTAAATTAATTTGCAACCTTAACGGTTGAATGTCTTATGACTTTGTCCTTATAGACATAGCCTTTCATAAATTCTTCTACAATAATTTCTTCACCATCTATTGCTTCATCATCAACATGCATTACTGCATTATGCAAATTTGGGTCAAATTTTTCACCAATCGCCTTTATTTCTTCAACACCTATTGATGTAAGTGTCTCTAAAAACTGTCTTTCAACAAGCTTTATTCCCTCTAAAAGTTGTTTTGCATCGTCACTTGTCACTTCAATCGACGTAGCTCTTGCAAGATTATCAACAAAAGGAAGTATCTGTTCAATAACCTCGGCAACAGAATTTGTATAAATCTGTATCTTTTCCTTTGCAGTACGTCTTTTGTAGTTGTCATATTCAGCCGCAAGTCTTAAGTACTTTTCGTTAAGCTCTGCTAAAGGGTCAACCTCTTCCACTTCTGTTTCTTCCACAGCTTCACCAACTGTTTCTTCCACAGTTTCCTGTTCTAATTCTTCAGTATTTTCAACATTATTTTCCTTATTCATTGTTTTCGCCTCCTTTACCGTCAGGCAACAGATGTTCAAATTGGCGTGTCAAAAATTCTATATTTGAAACCGCCTTTGAATAATTCATTCTTGTAGGCCCGACTAATCCTATAATTCCATATCCCTTGTTGCCTGCATTATATGGCGAAAGTATTACGGAACAATCCTTAAGCTCAACCACATCATTTTCATCGCCTATGATTATTTTAACCTTTTTATTTTCACCTAATGCAACAGCCTTGTGAATATTGTTTTTATTATCCAAAAATTCCAAAAGCTCCTTGGCCTTTGCAACATTACTGTATTCAGGAAAGCTCAAAAGGTTTGTAACACCCTTTGTAAACACCTCGGAATCATCAAGGGATTCAATACACTCATTAATAAAATCAAGAATATTCATCAAGATATTTTTATGTTCCTGCATACCGTCCTGAACTTCAGTAATTTTAGAAAGATTAATTTTGTCAGAGGTAAGACCCACAAGCTTTTCATTAAGCATTGCGGAAATTTTCATAGCATCCTCTGCACATATTTCAAAATCAAAAGTTATCTTTTTATTTTTTACTACATTTTTATCAGTAACAACAATCAATAATGCTGTATGCTCATCAACAGGCACCATATGAAAATTTTTAATATATCCCTGATTGCTGCCGGGCGAAAAGCCTATTACAGTGTAATTAGTAAGCTTAGAATATATGTTTGCCACTTCCTGGACCATACTGTCTATATTGTTAATCTGTAATTCCATCAAGGACTGCATTTTGGAAAGCTCATTGTTAGACATCTGATACTGTGTCATAAGCTTATCTACATAAACTCTGTAGCCCATATTTGTAGGTATTCTGCCAGCAGAAGCGTGAGGGCTTACCAAAAGACCCATTTCCTCCAAATCTGCCATTTCATTACGGATAGTTGCAGAACTGATATTCATATCACTAAGCTTGGATATAGTTCTGGACCCTACAGGTTCGGCAGTTTCAATATAGCTTTCGATTATTGCACCAAGTATGCGTCTTTTTCTTTCGCTCAGTTCCACATCATCACCTCTATTCTGTTAGCACTCACTAAAGCCGAGTGCTAATCACTACATATAAGATACACCTAAAATATCCATTTGTCAATACCATTTACAATTTATTAATATT
>JAZSKK010000080.1:0-4296 GCA_045534795.1 Clostridia bacterium
CAACTGATTTTTGCAGAATAATTTCACCACCGTCGGGGATTTCATTTACAAAATGCACAGTAGCACCTGTAACCTTTACACCATATTCCAATGCAGCTTCATGAACCTTAAGACCATAAAAGCCTTTTCCGCAAAAAGATGGTATAAGTGATGGATGTACATTAATAATCCTCTTTGGATAGCATTTTGTAAAATCCTCACTTAAAATGCTCATAAAACCTGCAAGAACAATCAAATCAATGTTATATTCCTGCAATTTGTCCTTTATACTCTGTTCAAACGCCTCTTGGGAGCCACATTCCTTTTTGGTAATAACAACGGAATCAACATTATGATTTTTAGCTCTTTCAAGAGCATAAGCACCCGCACTGTTGGATATAACCAACACTATTTCCCCGCTTTTTATAACACCCTTATCCTGAGCGTCAAGCAAAGCCTGTAAGTTTGTACCACCACCGGATACAAAGACCGCAATCCTTGCTTTTAGCATATTTCCACACCTTCATCAGACTTAACAATTTCACCCATAACATACGCATCTTCACCTGCATCCTTTAGAATAGAAATTGTCTTGTCAGCATCATTTTTATCAACAACAACACTCATACCAACACCCATATTGAAAGTGTTGAACATATCGTGCTCGTCTATACCACCAGTTTTAGCAAGTAAGTCAAAAATCGGAAGAACCCTTACTGCACTTCTTTCAATCTTCGCACCATAGCCTGTTGGCAAGCTTCTTGGAATATTTTCATAAAATCCGCCGCCTGTAATATGAGAAACAGCCTTTACATCAACCTTATCAAAGACAGAAAGCATCTGCTTAACATATATTTTAGTAGGTGTCAAAAGTGTTTCGCCAATGGATTTTCCGCCAAGTTCAGCAACAGGAGCCTTGATATCATTGTTTTCAACATCAAATACCTTTCTGACCAATGAAAAACCATTAGAATGAACACCGCTTGATGGGATAGCTATAATTGCATCCCCTGCTTTGATTGTATTTTTGTCAAGAACCTTGGACTTATCTACAACACCAACAGTAAAGCCTGCAAGGTCATATTCATCAATAGGATAAAAGCCCGGCATTTCTGCAGTTTCACCGCCTATAAGCTCACATCCTGCCTGAACACAGCCCTCTGCTATACCTGAAACGATTTGTGCAATCTTTTCAGGGAAGTTTTTTCCGCAAGCGATGTAGTCAAGGAAGAACAATGGCTTTGCACCGCAGCAAACCACGTCATTAACGCACATTGCAACACAGTCAATACCTACTGTGTCATGCTTGTCCATCAAGAAAGCAAGCTTTAGTTTAGTACCCACACCGTCTGTACCACTAACCAATACAGGATTTGTAAGGCCTGTCATATCAAGCTCAAACAAACCACCAAACCCGCCGATATCGGAGGATTTACCCTTTATCATTGTTCTGGCAATATGTGTTTTCATAAGTTCAACTGCTCTGTAGCCTGCAGTAATATCTACGCCTGCCGCTGCGTAGCTGTCGGATTTTGATTTTGAATTTATACTCATTACTTTTATTCCTTTCCGTTCCAACAATATGTGCATAGCTTACAAGGTTCAAGCCCTATCGCCTTTATAAGTCCTTCCAAAGACTGAAATTCCAAAGACGAAAAATTAAATCTTTCACAAATTGTCTTTCTTAATTTTTTACCGCGTTCCGTACTGGAATCGCTATATTCATCAATATGCTTTACTCCTTCTTCTCCCTCAAGCTCCATGATAA
This sequence comes from Clostridia bacterium, assembly GCA_045534795.1. GTDB lineage: Bacteria > Bacillota > Clostridia > Monoglobales > Firm-18 > CAZNKU01. The sequence goes on from JAZSKK010000080.1 coordinate 1,748, forward strand.
TCCGCCTTGTGATAAGGTCCATATCACTTCTGCCACGTGAAAAGCTGAGATATTTACAAGAATACATAATGGGCGGACATGCTGAACGCATGTGCACTTCTTCTGCACCATGGTCATACAAAAATTCAACAGTTTCTCTAAGCTGTGTTCCACGTACAATAGAGTCATCCACAAAAAGCAATTTTTTGCCCTCTATAAGCTCGTGTATAGGTATCTGCTTCATCTTTGCAATCTTGTTCCTGTCTGACTGTTTTGCAGGCATAAAGCTTCTTGCCCATGTAGGGGTATATTTAATATATGGTCTTGCAAATGGCACTCTGCTTGCATTTGCATAGCCAATAGCATGTGGAGTCCCCGAATCAGGAACACCGCAAACATAATCTATATCTTCAGCACAATTGCATTTTCTGTCATTTTCTGCCATTATTTCACCATTACGATATCTCATCGCTTCAACATTAACTCCTTCATAGTTAGATGTTGAATAACCATAATAGCTCCAAAGGAATGAACATATTTTCATTTCCTTCCCTGGTTTTGAAAGCACCTTAAGACCATCAGTCGTAAGCTCCACAATTTCCCCAGGTCCAAGCTCTTTTTCATCATCATACCCAAGCTTTTTATAAGCAAATGATTCAAAGGATGCGCAATATCCATCCTCATTTTTACCTATCAATATAGGGGTTCTGCCCAATCTGTCGCGAGCCGCTATAATAGAGCCATCATCCTTTAGAATAAGTATTGACATAGAGCCTTTTATAACACGCTGCGCAAACCTTATACCATCAGTAAAATCACTTTTTTGATTTATAAGTGCAGCAGTAAGTTCAGTGTCATTAACCTTGCCTCCTGTCATAACAACAAAGTGACCACCACTAAAATCCAGGTATTGCTTAATAAGCTCTTCATGGTTTGTAATCTGTCCCACGGTTGCTATGGCATACACGCCAACATTTGAGCGTATCAGCAAAGGCTGAGGGTCACAATCGCTTATACAACCAATAGCTGAATTACCCTTCATTTCATCAAAAACGTGTTCAAACTTTGTTCTAAAAGGTGAATTTTCTATATTATGTATTTCCTTTTGCAATCCAACTTCCGCGTCGTATGCCGCCATACCTCCTCGGCGTGTGCCAAGGTGAGAATGGTAGTCAGTACCGAAGAAAACATCAGATATTGCATCATGCTTACTAACTGTTCCGAAAAATCCTCCCATAGTTTCCTCCTGATTTAATTAAAAGTTATTCGCCAAATATACGCTTCATTACCTCGTTATAAGCGTCTTCTACTCCACCCAAATCTCTTCTGAATCTATCCTTATCAAGCTTTTCATTTGTTTCAATATCCCACAATCTGCAAGTATCAGGTGAAATTTCATCAGCCAAAACGATTGTTCCATCAGCAAGACGTCCAAATTCAAGCTTAAAGTCAACAAGCTTAATGCCAAGACCTTTGAAATAATCAATCAAAACCTCATCAACCTTAAAAGCCATAGCTTTAATCTTTTCTATTTCTTCCTTTGTAGCAAGCTTTAAAGCCAAAGCATGGTAATCATTGATAAGTGGGTCACCCAAATCATCATTTTTGTATGAAAATTCGATAGTAGGCTCGTCAAAAACAATACCCTCATCTACACCATATCTCTTTGCAAAAGAGCCAGCTGAAATATTTCTGATAATGACCTCAAGAGGAACAATAGAAACTTTTTTTACAACTGTTTCTCTGTCATTAATTTCTTCAACAAAATGAGTAGGTACACCCTGTTTTTCCAAAATCTGCATCAAGTAATTTGACATTTTGTTGTTGATAACACCCTTGCCGCTGATTGTGCCCTTTTTAAGACCGTTAAAAGCTGTTGCATCATCCTTATATGAAACGATATAAAGATTTTCATCAGCTGTTGAATAAACCTTTTTAGCTTTTCCTTCGTATAGTTGTGTTAATTTTTCCATTTTATATTCCTCCTATTTATTATATTTTTCTTCTATTAATTCATTTTTTTTCAAAACATTTTCCGAAGCCTTTGCTCTTTCGTCAGCAAGCTTTTTAGCCAGTTCCTCATCAGAAACCGCAAGAATTTGTATTGAAAGCAAAGCGGCATTAACTGCTCCGTCTATTGCAACTGTAGCTACAGGTATGCCGGCAGGCATCTGCACAGTTGACAACAGGGCGTCAATGCCGTCCAATGTTGATGATTTAATTGGAATACCTATAACAGGCAATGTTGTATTAGCCGCAATAGCACCTGCAAGATGAGCAGCCTTACCTGCAGCCGCAATAATAGCACCGAAACCGTTTTTAATAGCATTTTCGGAAAATTCCTTTGCCTGAACAGGTGTACGGTGTGCAGAATAAACGTGCACCTCATAAGGCACGCCATAATATTTAAGAGTATCTATTGCCTTTTCAACAACAGGCAAATCACTATCTGAACCCATAATAATAGCAACTTTTTTCATAATATTCCTCCTAAGTATAAATTAAAAAAAGGCATAACTGTCCTAATGAATAAACAGATATGCCCAGACGGGCGACAATAAAACAGGTTA
>JAZSKK010000114.1:0-5537 GCA_045534795.1 Clostridia bacterium
AGGTATTAACGGCATTCAATATAGTAGCTCTTTCTTCAAGTTCATCAGAAGTATAAATGATTTTTGATACAATATCTCCTGTTTCAGGATACTGGTCATACATAAGCTCTATAGCTTTTGCCTTAGATCTTTGAGAATCATCATTTCCTGCAGTTCCTTGCAAAACAACTTCTGTTGTTCTGAAACCAGGTGTCTTGTTCTGCCAATGTGAATTTTGTGGAGAACCCCAAAGCAATACACTTTCTATAGCAGCTTCATATCCTAAGAAGTCATAAAGAGCCTCTGAACCAGCTTCAGGTACAATCCAGTCAACTTCGGGTTCACCAAATCTTGACCATATGGTCATTTCTTTAGAACACATATAGTCACCAATTCTGAATGCAACCTCAGGATGCTCACATTCCTTGGTTATGAAAAACATATTTGAAGGCATTGTTTTCTTGAAAAGTACTGAAATATTATTGTGCATAATACCCATAGGCTCATAATCGAGTCTTCTTTCCTTAGCTGTTGAAAGGAAAGATGTACTTGTATGTGAAAATACACCAACACGTACTTCTTTAGTATTAACAAGTGTTTTCAAAGTAGCATTATCCTGTGAAAAGCTTGTTTTATCATACAAACCTTTTTCAGTAAGGTTATGCATATATTTCAAGAAATCTTTATATTCCTCTGTTGTATATGCAAACTCAAGGCTACCATCCTTAGTGACAGTAAGATCATCCACACCTGTCTGAACAAAGGACTGAAGAATATCAATCAAACCTTTGTTTTGTGTACAATCTACCATAGGAATTTCGTCGTTCTTGTCACCATTTCCGTTCATATCGTTATCTTTAAACGCCTGCAAAGCTGCTTCAAGCTCTTCTAAAGTTGTAGGAACTTCCATACCTAACTTGTCAAGCCATGGCTTATAAATCCACAAAACAGTAGCAAATTCGTTAACCAAAGATTCATTATACTGTGGAATAGTATATATATTACCATCTGACATAGTTATATATTTAATCAAATCAATTCCGCCATCCTCAAGCAACTTTTGAGCTTGTGGAACAAGATATTCACTTGAATTTTCATAATATTTGTTAAGCGCAATTATAGTACCTGTTTCACCGTATGTAGCTACATTCGCATCAGTAATAGAACTGATTAATATGTCAGGAAGGTCATTGCCAGAACTTAAAGTAAGGTTAATTTTAGTTGTGGCATCTCCTGCAGGTAAAAGGTTAAATTTTAAATTAACATTACCTTTTCTTTCCAATTCTTTAGTATATTTATTTGTTTTATAATCCTGGACATTACCGTTAGCTGGAATCATTATTTCCAATTCAACAGGTTCGTTACATATTATTTCGGAACCTAATGGATTTAAAACCGGGTCCATATCGTATGGTTCATCGCTGATACCCAAACTCCCCTTCTGTCCACACCCTGAAAGTGCAGTAATTATCATAGCTGCTGCTGCAATAATCGACAACATTTTTTTCATTTTCATAAAACCTCCTATGTTTTCATTATTTAAATCTACCTCAACACAAATAACTGATATGAAATTTATATGTTTTGATAGAAAAAAATCATTTTTTACGACAAAATCTTTTTTCTGTAATTATTCGGTGAAAATCCCGTTATTTTTTTAAAAGCACGGCAAAAATGATATATATCTTTAAAACCTGATGCTACCGCAATTTCCGTAACAGTAAGCTCATCAGAATTTAAAAGTTCCTTTGCTTTTTCAATTTTTCGGATTTCAAGATAATGAATAGGTGAAATACCGTACAGCCTTGTGAATATTTTGCGAAAATACACCGTGCTGATATTGGATATTCTTGCAAGGTCATCATTTTTAATGCCGCAATCATAGTAATGCTCCTCCATAAAGTTTATGGACGGCTTTATAATTTCATAATACTTTCTTTGCTTGTTATCCATTAACATAGAAGTATTAATATCTGCCAGCACACCATACATAAGCGACATCAACTTAAGTTCATAAGAAGTGGAACGCATATTGCAATAATGACACATTTTTTTTGCCTTTTCAATCATACTGTTCTTAAGTGCAAGCTCTACTGTCAAAATTTCATTTCGAATAAGATTGGTTTCTTCATCAAAATTTATGATATAACAAAGAGCTTCCTCGTGGCAATACAATGAATATGTGGCACCTTTAGGCAATATTATTGCTACATCTGTAGTCTGTACAAATTCATCATCGTCTTGGTAATAAGATATTTTTCCATATTCAATAATTACGATAGCCGAATTACTGCGGCTTAATGTTTTTCTGCCATCACCCTTTAAGCGTTGTAATTCAAAAACGGAGCATATCTTATCAATTTTAATATTAGAAAAATTTATCTTTATCACCTTCTTCTACCTGTAAATATTATATACCAAAAACTATATATTTGCAATAGAAAAAACACAAAAAAGACTATTCATATTAAATTTTGTATTTAATATTGATTTTCTGTTCAAGAGCATCCATAATCTGGCTGGTTGGCTGGTCATAAATATCAAATGGGAAATCAATCCCCATTTTGTCATATTTAACCTTACATATTTTTTTAAAGGGCAATAGCTCTACATTATCAATACAGTGATATTTTTCAACAAGATTGTTTAAAAAACATATATTTTCTTCATTATCATTAAGTGTTGGAATAATAACCTGTCTTAATGTGACAGGGATATTCTTTTCATTAATATATTCCAAAAACTTTAACGGATTTTCAATACTGCACCCGACATATTGACAATACATATCGTCAGTCATATATTTAATGTCTAAAAGTACTCTGTCTGTATGTTCAAGCATATCCTTAACCTTTTCATTAAAAATACTGCCCGATGTGTCAAGACAGGTGTTTATACCCCTTTTATGACATTCCATAAATAATGCCCTTACAAAGTCTGGTTGCAAAAGAGGTTCACCTCCGGAAATTGTAATACCTCCATCGTTACCAAAGTAATTGCGGCATCTTTCTACCCTATCCGCAATTTCAGATACAGTATATTCCATTCCTCCTGATAAATCCCACGTATCGGGGTTGTGACAACACCCGCACCTTAAATTACACCCCTGCATAAATACAACAAAACGGACACCCGGCCCGTCAAGTGTGCCGAGTGTCTGAATAGAATTTATTTTTCCTTTAAATTCAAGATGATTCATAATCACATAACCTCGTGGAATGTTCGACTTATAACCTCACGCTGTTGTTCACGTGAAAGCTTGTGGAAATTAACAGCATATCCTGAAACACGGATAGTAAGGTTTGGATAAGCTTCAGGGTCCTCATAAGCCTTCATAAGTGTTTCCCTGTTAAGGACATTTATGTTGATATGATGTGCTTTATTTGCAAAATACCCATCAAGAATTGAAACAAGGTTGTCCACACGCTCGCCGTCTGTTCTTCCAAGAGCATCAGGGGTAATGGAGAATGTGTTGGAAATACCATCACGGCAATCATCATAGCTGATTTTTGCAACGGAATTAAGGGATGCCAAAGCACCATTTTCCTCACGGTTATGCATTGGGTTAGCCCCGGGTGCAAAAGGTTCTGCAGCCTTTCTGCCGTCAGGAGTAGCACCGGTGTTTTTACCATACATAACATTTGATGTAATAGTAAGTACAGACAAGGTATGCTCTGCATTTCTGTATGCAGGAGTTTTGCGAAGCTCTGTAATAACCTTGTGTGACATATCTTTAGCAATAAGGTCAACACGGTCATCATCATTACCGAATTTAGGAAATTCGCCTGTTGTTTCAAAATCTACAATATATCCTTCTTCATTTCTGATAGGACGCACATCTGCATATTTAATAGCACTCAATGAATCGGCAACAACGGAAAGACCGGCAATACCGAAAGCCATAAACCTGCCTACTTCAGTATCGTGAAGAGCCATTTGTGTCTTTTCATAGCAATATTTATCATGCATAAAGTGAATTACGTTCATAGTATTTACATAAAGATGTGAAAGCCACTGAATGTATACGTCAAAACGTTCCATAACAGCATCATAGTCAAGCTTATCGCCATCCATAATAGACATTCTGGGCCCGATTTCCATCTGGCTTGTAGTATCATAACCACCATTTATAGCAATAAGCAAAAGCTTTGCAAGGTTACATCTTGCACCAAAGAACTGCATCTGCTTACCAATCTTCATTGCAGATACACAACAAGCGATTGCATAGTCATCGCCATATATAGGACGCATTACGTCGTCGTTTTCATACTGAATTGAGTCTGTATCAACAGAAACCTTTGCACAGAATTTTTTAAAGCCTTCAGGTAAATCATTTGACCAAAGAACTGTAAGGTTAGGCTCCGGTGATGAACCTAGTGTATAAAGTGTATTAAGTATGCGGAAGCTACTCTTTGTAACCAATGTTCTGCCGTCTTCACCCATACCGCCTACCGCTTCTGTAATCCACATCGGGTCGCCGCCAAAAAGTTCGTTATATTCAGGAGTTCTGAGATGTCTTGCGAGTCTTAGCTTGATAACAAAATCATCAATAATTTCCTGTGCACCTTCTTCAGTAAGTGTACCCTCTGCAATATCTCTTTCAATATAAATATCAAAGAATGTAGAAACTCTGCCCAAAGACATAGCAGCACCGTTCTGCTCCTTAATAGCAGCAAGGTATGCAAAGTATGTCCACTGTACAGCTTCAAGTGTGTTTGAAGCAGGCTTGCTTATGTCACAACCGTACATAGCAGCCATATCCTTCATATATCCAAGAAATACAATCTGCTGTGAAATTTCTTCTTCAAGTCTGATTTTTTCAGAATTAAATGTACCATCTCCAAGTGCCTTTTTATCCTTAATCTTTTCTTCCAAAAGACGGTCGATACCATAAAGAGCCACACGGCGGTAGTCACCTATAATTCTGCCTCTGCCGTATGCATCAGGCAACCCTGTTATAACGTGGCACTTACGAGCCTTACGCATTTCGTCTGAATATGCACGGAAAACACCATCGTTATGAGTAGTGCGGTAACGGAATGAATCCTCAACAGTCTGGCTTACCTTGTAACCATAGGCCTCACATGCACTGCGTACCATACGCATACCGCCAAACGGACAAAGCCCACGTCTTAGGGGACGGTTTGTCTGAATACCCACTATAAGCTCATTTTCCTTGTCCACGTAGCCTGGGGCATAGCTTGTAATTGAAGACACGGTTTCCGTATCAATATCAAGTACACCGCCAAACTGACGCTCAAGGGCAAACAAAAGCTGTACCTTTTTCATCATTTCACTTGTACGTTTTGTAGCTCCTGCAAGGAAGCTGTCATCGCCAGTATATTCCTTGTAGTTGGACTGAATAAAATCACGCACATTTATTTCATTCTGCCAAGCACCATTTTTAAAATTTCTCCAATTCTTGTGTTCCATAAACCTTCTCCTTTTCCGCCTCGATTATTTCAAAAAACAATCAGCTATATAATAATCGCCCAGACGGTCGGCATTTACAAATAATATTTACATTCCCTTGCGGTGCTCCGCAAATCCGTCAGTTA
>JAZSKK010000147.1:0-3477 GCA_045534795.1 Clostridia bacterium
ATGAAGATATATAATACTTTGACAAGGCAAAAGGAAGAGTTTGTGTCAATAGTACCAAATGAAGTTAAGATGTATTCATGTGGTCCTACGGTTTACAACTATTTTCATATAGGTAATGCAAGACCGTTTATAATTTTTGACACTATGCGCAGATACCTTGAGTATAACGGGTATAAGGTTACTTTTGTCCAGAATTTTACGGATATAGACGATAAAATGATTAACAGAGCAAATGATGAAGGTATTACTGTAAAGGAGCTTGGAGAAAGATTTATTGCAGAATATTTTAATGATGCAGATTCTCTTGGTATTCGCAGGGCGTCTGTACATCCAAAGGCTACTGAAAACATTGATTCAATTATTGAAATTGTAAAAAAACTTGAAGATAATGGCTATGCGTATAATGTAGGCGGAGATGTATATTTTTCAACTAAAAAGTTTAAAGAATATGGTAAGCTTTCACATCAGCCTCTTGATGATTTGGAGGCAGGGGCAAGAATTGACGTAAATGAAAGCAAGAAGGACCCTATGGATTTTGCATTATGGAAAAAGCAGAAGCCTGGTGAGCCTGCATGGGATAGTCCATGGGGAATGGGCAGACCAGGGTGGCATATTGAATGTTCTGCTATGGCAAATAAATTTTTGGGTGAAACAATAGATATTCACAGCGAGGGTCAGGATTTGATTTTCCCTCATCACGAAAATGAAATAGCACAGAGCGAATGTGCAAACTGTAAACCGTTTGCTAAATATTGGATGCATAATGGCTATATAAATGTAGATAATAAAAAGATGTCAAAATCACTTGGAAATTTCTTCACAGTTCGTGATGTCCTAAAGGAATTTGATGGTGAAGTTATACGTTTCTTTATGTTGTCTGCTCATTACAGAAGCCCAATAAACTTCTCAAAAGAGCTTATTGAACAGGCAAAGACAGGACTTGAAAGATTATATACTTGCGTTAATAATCTTGAATTTTTAAAACAAGGCTCTGTTAATGGAGAAGTTAGTGATAGTGTAAAAGAAATGGCTTGTAAATATAAATCAGCTTTTTGTGATGCTATGGATGATGACTTAAATACAGGTCTTGCAATAGCAGCATTATTTGATTTTGTCAGAGATATTAATTCTAAATTCACTTCAACCTCTGTTCAGACTATTGAAGAAATTGATGAATGCATCAATATGTTAAAAGAGCTTGGTGGAGTTTTGGGTATATTGCAAAATAAAAATACAGATTCTATTGATAATGAAATAGAAGAATTGATTGAAAAACGTCAGGAAGCAAGAAAAAACAAAAATTTTGCCTTAGCTGATGAAATAAGAGATAATCTTAAAGCTCAGGGAATTATTCTTGAGGATACACCAAATGGTGTAAAATGGAAAAGAATATAATTAGCGGGGTTGATATTTTGACAGATGCACAGCAGTATTCTCCATTGGTACTTGCATATATGGGAGATGCAGTTTATGAATTGTATGTCCGTAAAATGCTTGTTGAAAAGGCTAATACACAGGTAGATAAGCTTCATAAATCTGCTATTCAGATTGTTAAGGCAGAAGCACAGTGTGAAGCATTCAGAAAAATTGAAAATGAACTTACCGAAAAGGAAATGGCTGTATTTAAGCGGGGGAGAAACACAAAGTCGAGTGTTCCCAAACATTCGTCAGTTTCAGAATACAGAACAGCTACAGGTCTTGAAGCTTTAATTGGGTACATATATCTTACAGGTGATAATAATCGTCTGGATTATATTATGAACTTAATTTTAGAATAAAGACGGTGATTTATTGAAAAAAACAACAAAGGTTTTAAAGAAATATCTCTCAATAACTATTGGATGTATGTTGGCGGGTTTTTCGCTTAGTTGTTTTTTGGCTCCGAATGATATTATTGCAGGAGGAGTATCAGGTGTAGCTACAATTATTAATCATTTTTCTTTATTTCCCATTGGTGTAATGATAATTTTAATAAATTTACCTATATTTGTGTGGGGAGTAATTAAATTTGGTAAATCATTAGGAATTTCGACCTTATATGCAACTGTTGCATTATCTGTATTTACAGATTTGTTTTCAACAATAGGCGTTTTAACTAATGATATGCTTTTGGCTTCGGTTTTTGGTGGAATAATTGCAGGTTTGGGTTATGGTATTGTTTTTTATTGCAAATCTACAACAGGTGGTGTAGATATTATTGCTAATATTATTAAAACAAAATTCAGGCATCTTCAACTTGGTAAAATTATTTTAATAGTTGACCTTATAATTATTTTGTTTGCTATGTGTTTGTATAAAAATATAAATATTGGGCTTTATTCCATAATTGCTTTGTGGCTTACTGCGTATGTTTTGGATATGATTTTAGAGGGTTTTAACTTTGCTAAACTTGCTCTTATTATTTCTGATAGCCATGAGGAAATTGCAAGTCTAATCAATACAAAGCTTAACAGAGGTGCAACTTTTTTAAATGGACAAGGCACATACACCAACAAGTCTAAAAAAGTGATAATGTGTACTATAAAGGAAAAGGAAATTCCTATGCTTAAGGATATAATTAAATCCGTAGATAAAGATTCATTTGTTCTTATAACCGATGCCCGGGAGGTCCTGGGTGAAGGGTTTTTAGAACATTGATTATAAATATTAAATAACGAAGGGGAGGTTAGCAATTTTATATTGCGAAGATTATGAACAACAGAGATTTGGAAATTATGGCATGTAAAATCAGACATCACATAATTAACGAAGTACACTCTGCAAAAGCAGGGCATCCGGGTGGTTCACTGTCTATGGCTGATATTATTACAGAGCTATATTTTGAACAGATGAATGTGGACCCAAAAAACCCAAGTTGGGATAAGAGAGACAGATTTGTATTGTCTAAAGGACATTGTTCACCTGCACTTTATGGTGCATTGGCTGAAAAGGGATTTTTCCCTGTTAAAGATTTGCCGACATTCAGACATACTGGAAGTTATCTGCAGGGGCATCCAAGCATTAAGGATACTCCTGGTGTAGATATGTCAACAGGTTCTTTGGGACAGGGTATTTCTGCTGCAAATGGTATGGCTCTTGCTGCAAAACTTAATGGCGATGATTACCGTGTGTACACAGTTTTAGGTGATGGTGAAATAGAAGAAGGTCAGGTATGGGAGGCTGCTATGTTTGCTGCACACTATAAGCTTGACAATCTATGTGCTGTTGTTGACTGGAACGGTTTGCAGATTGACGGTAAAATCGAAGACGTTATGTCATCACTTCCTATTGATGAAAAGTTTGCTGCATTCGGCTGGAATGTAATTTTGGTTGATGCTCATGATTTTGATTCATTAAGAGATGGCTTTAACAAAGCAAAAGAATGTAAAGGCAAACCAACTGTATTGGTTGCTAAAAGTACAAAGGGTAAAGGTGTTTCCTTTATGGAAAACCTTGCAAGCTGGCATGGTGTTGCTCCTAATGATGAACAACGCGACC
>JAZSKK010000171.1:0-3401 GCA_045534795.1 Clostridia bacterium
GTCCGTAGTTTCCGAAAAGACCTGCACCTGATGCAAAGTTAATTATACTTCCCTTTGTTTCCTTAAGATATGGGTAACAAGCCTTCATGTAATAAAAACTTGCATATAATCCTGAATACATTGCAAGGTCAAACTGTTCTGTTGTATGCTCCTCTAAAGGTACACCTGAAGCAGATGCCTGTGCATTATTTATAAGCACATCAATTCTGCCAAACTCTTTTATTGCCTTATCAACAACAGACTTTGCAATAGCCTCATTATCGGCACCACTGGAAATATCAGCCTGCACCACAATCACCTTTATGCCATAATTTTTTTCAAGTTCTTCCTTTGCAGCTTCTAATTTCTGAACATTTCTTCCGGTAATAACAAGGTTAGCCCCTTCCTTTGCATACGCCGTAGCAATACCATAGCCAATGGAACCACAACTGCCGTCACTTAAAACAGCGTACCCTCCACCTGTAATGATTGCTGTTTTATCCTTTAAAAATTTCATAAATAAAATCACGCTCCTAATTCATAAAATTCACTGCAATTTTAAAATATTACAGAACATATATTATTATTTCGATACAAACATTTAAAAAACCTTTTTTTTAATAAAAAAATACTCCGAAAAAATTCGGAGTATTTAAAAATCTTAAATTACAGGTTGTTAAACACACCAAATGCTGATATAAAGATAATAATCAAGCAAACAGGTGCTGCAAATTTAACCATCACCTTGTACAAGCCTTCGCGGCCAAACTTTTCGCCATTAACCTTAACCTCGTCAATAACATCCTTTGGTTTAACAATCCAACCAACCAATATACATGTAACCAAAGCAACGATTGGCATAAGAACATAGTTTGATACATAGTCAAGAACATCAAGTACCTGACCGACAGTGCCGTTAGGTAATTTAAGTTCAAAGTACCATTTATTATAACCAAGGCAGGTTACCAAAGCAAGAATTGCAGATAAAACAAGAACAATTGTACAGGACTGCTTTCTTTCCCAACCAAATTTATCCATAACAACTGATGTAATAGCTTCTAACAATGAAACTGCTGATGTTAATGCTGCAAATACAACCAACACAAAGAATGCTGCACCTACAACATCACCAATCCATCCCATTTCCGCAAATACCTTTGGAAGTGAAACGAAAAGCAGACTTGGACCTGATTTTGTAAGGCCTTCTGCACCCTGAAAAGCAAACACAACAGGAATCATAATCATACCTGCAAGAAAAGCAACAAAGGTATCGCAAAATTCTATCTGATTAACCGCTTTAACCATGTTGTCTTCTCTTCTCATATATGAGCCGTATGTAATCATAATACCCATAGCAAGGCTCATTGAATAGAAAATCTGACCCATAGCGTCAACAACTACCATAAAGAATTTACCTATTGTCATACCCTCAAAGTTTGGAACAAGGTAAATTTTAAGACCGTCCATAGCTGTACCGTAGTCACCCTTGATTGTAAGACCAAATATTGCAATACCTACAATAAGCACAAACAAAATAGGCATAAGAACCTTTGAAAACTTTTCAATACCCTTTTCAACACCGCCATAAACAACAACAGCACATATTGCCATAAATATTGCACACCATAAAATAGGAGACCACTGTGATGTTATAAATCCTGTAAAATATCCGTCAGCAACAGTATCCATACCATTACCGATTAAGTAGTCACCTGTATATTTTGTTACCCATCCACCGATTACACAGTAGTACGGAAAAATGATAAAGGGAACAATTGATGCTATGTAACCTAAAAACCCAAATTTTTTATCAAGTGCACTATACGCTTTAATAGGACTTGATTTTGTTTTACGACCGATAGCTATTTCGGTAGTCATTAAAGCAAAACCGAAGGTTAAAACCAAAACCAAATATACAAGTAAAAACAAACCGCCACCATGCTTTGCAGCAAGAAATGGGAAACGCCAAAGGTTACCCAAACCAACCGCTGAACCTGCAGCTGCCAATACAAAACCTATTCTCCCTGTAAAGGAGCCTCTGTTATTATCCATATTTACACCTCACTAATTTTTTACCATAAGAGTATATCACACTAAATTACTAAAATCAACCATTATTCTTCTTTTTCTGAAATTTTGCGGTAATTTTTGCAGTAATCTTGTCAGGAACAAAATTACTGAGGAAAGCCAGTATTTTAAACCTTACACCCGGGATTATAACAGTTTTCTTCCTGAACATTTTATCCACCGCATATTTTGCAACATACTGTGAATTCATTCCCTTAAAGCCAAATCCCACATTTGCCACATCATTAAATTCAGTGTCAACAGGACCAGGGCATAATGCACCTATATACACCCCTGTTTTGCTGATTTCCTCCCTTATGGCCTGTGTAAGGCGAAGCACGTACGCCTTTGAAGCATAATAGGATGAAAAAGTAGGTCCCGGTGCAAATGCTGCCACCGACGCAACATTAAGTATATACCCCTTACCCTCATCAACAAATTTTTTAACAAAGAATTTTGATATAATATGCAGTGCAGTTATATTGGTATTTATCATATTTATTTCCTTATCAAGTGGTGTTTCCGCAAAATTACCGAATACACCCAACCCTGCACAATTTATAACTACATCTACATCTTCCTTAACCAACCATTCACAAAGCTTTATACAATTATCCGAAACAGAAAGGTCGCAGCTTACTGTACGACAATTTGTTTTTACACTATTTTTTATTTCCTCCATTTTATCAGCACGTCTTGAAACCAGTATTAAATCATAACCTTTATCAGCAAGTATAAGTGCAATATCTCTTCCTATACCTGAGCTTGCTCCTGTAACTAATGCTAACATAAATATCACATCCTAAAACATATTTTAAACATTATATCATATATGTAGAAAAAAATACATATTTTTGTTTAAAAGTGTTGACAATGCAGTAAAATAGTGATAAAATTAATAAAGGTTTTGTAAAGGCTATGACGAAGACGGTCGAACAAATTTTGTTTGAGAGAAGCAGCGGTTGGTGAGAGCTGTTAGCAAGGTTTATTCAATGACCCATCACTTCCGAGCTGAAGGTGTGAAAATTGCAGTAATGCCTTCCGTGTTATGCTGCGTTAATGCAAAAGGCTTGTCAGAGCTTTAAGGTGGTGTCAGCTATCTGACACAATTTGAGTGGTACCGCGGATTAGTTTATCTAACTCGTCTCAAAGATTTTGCTTTGGGACGGGTTTTTTGTTTAATAGCAAAACCAAATTTGTAAAGGGAGATGATTATAATGGATATAAAACGTGTTACACTGTTTGCAGGTCATTACGGCAGCGGCAAAACAAATATTGCGGTAAACTGGGCAAAATATCTAAAATCACAAAACAAGCCTGTAACTATTGTTGACCTTGATATTGTTAATCCTTAC
>JAZSKK010000123.1:0-3862 GCA_045534795.1 Clostridia bacterium
GCCTTTGAAGACTGACCACCTGTATTTGAGTAAACCTCTGTATCGAATACAAGTATGTTTATATCTTCGCCTGAAGCAAGTGCGTGGTCAAGACCGCCAAAGCCTATATCATAAGCCCAACCGTCGCCACCGAACATCCAGCAAGACTTCTTAGCAAGATACTCTTTATCTGCCAATACATTCTTAGCATCTTCGCTGTTGATATTTGAAATTGCCTTGATAAGCTCATCAGCTGCAACTCTGTTTGCAACACCATCGTTTAGTGTTTCCATAAACTTATCAACTGCAGGCTTAACTTCTGTATTTTCCTCAGCAATGTTTGCAAGCTTTTCGATATTCTTTCTTCTTATTGTATCTTGTGCAAGGAACATACCATAGCCAAACTCAGCGTTATCCTCGAACAATGAGTTAGCCCAAGCAGGACCGTAGCCCTTTTCATCCATTGCATATGGTGTTGACGGACATGAACCACCCCAGATTGATGAACAACCTGTTGCATTTGCAAGTAGCATTCTGTCGCCAAATAATTGAGTAACAAGCTTAGCATATGGTGTTTCACCACAACCTGCACAAGCACCTGAGAATTCAAGATATGGCTTCATGAATTGTGAGCCCTTAACTGTTGTATACTTGAACTTTTCAGCAACCTCAGCCTTTTGTGGTAGAGTTACTGCATAATCAAAGCTCTTTTGTTCGTCAAGTTGAGTTTCGAGCGGTTTCATAACAAGTGTTGGAGCCTTTGCATTCATTGGACATACGTTAGAACAGCTTCCGCAACCTGTACAGTCCATAACTGAAATAGCCATTGTGTAGTAGAAACCATCAAGCTGCTTAAGTGTTGTGTACTTAATACCCTCAGGAGCATTCTTAAGCTCTTCTTCTGTAAGAACAACAGGTCTGATACATGCATGAGGACATACATATGCACAGTTACCGCATTGGATACAAGTATCCTTGTTCCATTCAGGAACGTCTATTGCAATACCTCTCTTTTCGAATGCAGATGAACCAAGCGGAACCTGACCTGTTACATATGGCTTGAATGCTGAAACAGGAAGTTTAGCACCATTGAATCTGCTTATAGGAATAAGAATGTTGTTCACATAATCTATAAGCTCACTGTTACCCTCATGAACAACACCAAGAACTTCGTCTTGTGCGTCCTTCCAGCTTGCAGGAACTTCTATCTTATTAACATTATTTACACCTGCATCGATAGCGTCGTGATTCATCTTAACGATTGCATCACCCTTCTTTGAGTATGAAGCAGTTGCAGCTTCCTTCATATACTTAATAGCATCTTCTTCAGGAATAATGTTTGCAAGTTTAAAGAATGCTGATTGTAAAACTGTGGTAATTCTGTTACCAAGGCCGATTTCCTTACCAATCTTAACACCGTCTATTGTATAGAACTGAATGTTATTTTCAGCAATATATCTCTTAACTTGTCCCGGTAAGTGTTCTTCAAGCTCATCCATATTCCACGAGCAGTTAAGCAAGAATACACCACCCGGCTTAACATCTTGTACCATATCATAAACTCTTACATATGAAGCCTTATGACAAGCTACAAAGTCAGCCTTTGAGATAAGGTATGTTGATGTGATTCTTGGGTTACCGAAACGAAGATGTGAACATGTTAAGCCACCTGACTTCTTTGAGTCATAGTCAAAGTAAGCCTGTACGTTCATATCTGTGTGGTCGCCTATAATCTTAACTGAGTTCTTGTTAGCACCAACAGTACCGTCTGCACCAAGACCCCAGAATTTACAGCTTGTGATTCCAACCGGTGTTGTATCAGGATTTTCGTCAAGTGGAAGTGAAAGACCTGTTACGTCATCTTCGATACCTACTGTAAAGTGTTTCTTTGTCTTATTCTTGAATGCTGCGATTATGCATGCAGGAGTTGTATCCTTTGATGCAAGACCATAACGACCTGCCATAACAGGAACATCTTTAAACTCTGTTTCCTGCAATGCTGCAACAACATCAAGATATAGAGGCTCACCGCAAGCACCAGGCTCTTTTGTTCTGTCCATAACAGTGATGTACTTAACGCTCTTTGGCATTGCTTTTGCAAGATGCTCAACTGAGAATGGTCTGTAAAGTCTTACCTTAATCATACCTACCTTACCGCCATTTGCATTTAAGTAATCAACAGTTTCTTCTATTGTATCTGAAACAGAACCCATAGCTATTATAACGTGCTCAGCATCAGCTGCACCATAGTAGTTAAATAGCTTGTAGTCTGTACCTATTTTTTCGTTTACCTTATTCATATACTCTTCTACAACTGCAGGAAGTGCATTGTAATATGCATTACATGCTTCTCTTGCCTGGAAGAATACGTCTCCATTTTGAGCTGTACCTCTTTGTGCAGGATGCTCAGGGTTTAATGAACCGCGTCTGAATTCATTTATAGCGTCCCAATCAACCATCTCTGCTAAATCTGCATAATCCCAACAAGCTACCTTCTGGTATTCGTGAGATGTTCTGAAACCATCAAAGAAGTGTAAGAAAGGAACCTTACCCTTTATTGTTGAAAGATGTGCTACTGCACCCAAATCCATTGCTTCTTGCGGATTTGTTGATGCAAGCATAGCAAAACCTGTCTGACGACAAGCCATAACGTCCTGGTGGTCGCCAAATATTGATAGTGCATGAGATGCGATTGTTCTTGCTGATACGTTAAATACGCAAGGAAGCAATTCACCTGCTATCTTATACATATTTGGAATCATCAATAATAAACCTTGTGATGCTGTGTAGGTTGTTGTGAGTGCACCTGCTGTTAATGAGCCGTGTACTGTACCTGCAGCACCTGCTTCTGATTGCATTTCGGTAACTTTAACAGTTTGTCCGAAAATGTTCTTCTGTCCGGCTGCAGCCCATTTGTCTGTAACTTCAGCCATGTTTGATGATGGTGTGATAGGATAGATAGCTGCTACATCTGTAAATGCATATGACGCATAAGCGGCAGCATTATTACCATCCATAGTTTTCATTTTTCTTGCCAATGGAATCTCCTCCTTAATTTAATCCTTTAGCGTATGCGTTTGACAAAAACATACA
Organism: Clostridia bacterium; assembly: GCA_045534795.1. Lineage (GTDB taxonomy): Bacteria > Bacillota > Clostridia > Monoglobales > Firm-18 > CAZNKU01. The sequence continues at coordinate 3,073 of JAZSKK010000123.1, forward strand.
TACTCACACTATATAATAACACTTTTTTATAATAAAATCAATATCTATTTGACAGATTTTTTACTTTATTTATAATGTTTTTTTATGTAATTTGTTATTTTTATAACAAATTCCTTTCTTTGATACCCTTTTCCATAATATCCCTTTTATTTTTTTACCTTTTATCTAAAAGTAAAATTTTTTTGTTTTTTATATTGAATCCGGTCGATAATATGCCACTTTTCCCCAACCTGTTTTGACAAAAAAACCACTCAGGAGGTTGTATAATATATCTCGGAGGAATGAGGAATGGAAATTTATATTGATGTCTTATTTTTCATAAATTTTATATCTGATTTTTTATTGCTTATTCTTTGTGATATGAATTTTAAAAAGAGAATTTTTAAAAAAATCTTTGCATCGGCAATAGGCTCGTTACATGCTTGTTTATTCGTTTTGGACATACCAAAAGTAATCTATTCACCAATAGCAAAAATGCTTGTTTTAGGAATTATGTGCTGTATCTCATTCTGTCCATGCAACATAAAGGTGTTTTTTGAAAAATGCGTTCTTTTTTTAGTTGTATCAATACTGTTTTGCGGTGTTTTTTATGCAGGGCCTCTGCTACTAAATTCAACTAATATACCATGGATTTTTTTAGTTTTTACTGCCTTTTTTATCACAAAATTTACTTTTACGAAAATAAAGAACAAATTATACTCAAAAAAATGCAAAATCAGGATTTACTATAACAAAATTTTCGTATCAATACACGCAATGATTGATACCGGAAATGCATTAAAAGACCCTA
>JAZSKK010000072.1:0-3470 GCA_045534795.1 Clostridia bacterium
GAGCAACCTAAAGATATGGAGTATGTGAAGCTGAATACAAATGAATCTCCTTATCCTCCCTCAAAGGAGGTTATAGACGCAATAAATACAGTAGAGATTGAAAAGCTTAAGCTGTATCCTGACCCTGAGGCCAAAGTATTAAGGGAAAAGATAGCAAAATTATACGGAGTCACAAGCAAAAACGTATTTCTTGCCAATGGGTCTGACGATATACTGAACTTTGCTTTTATGGTTTTTTGTGGTGATGGTAAAATTGCGAATTTCCCTGATATTACATACGGGTTTTACAAGGTGTTTGCAGAATTGCATAATGTAAGTTATAATGCATTACCTCTTGAAAGTGATTTTACAATAGACTATAAAAAATATTTTAACAGTAAGGGAATGGTGGTTATAGCCAACCCTAACGCGCCTACTGGCATTCCATTATCTTTGGAAAAAATTGAAGAAATAATTGTAAATAATCCTGATAATGTAGTGTTAATTGACGAGGCATATATAGACTTTGGCGGTGAAAGCTGTTATAATCTTACTAAAAAGTATGATAACCTGTTGGTTGTACAGACCTTTTCAAAATCCCGCAGTATGGCAGGTGCAAGGCTTGGATTTGCTATAGCCTCAGAGGGTATTATTGAGGATTTGGAAAAAATAAGATATTCTACTAATCCTTATAACATAAACAGATTAACAATGATAGCAGGAGAGGCTGCAATAGATTCCAATAGCTACTATATGGAAAATTGCAAAAAAATCTGTGAAACAAGGGATTATACAACAAAAGAGCTTGAAAAAATGGGCTTTGAGGTTATTGAGTCAAAAGCAAATTTTGTCTTTGCAAAACACAGTACCATTGACGGAGAAAGGATATATGAGGAGCTTAAAGCCTGTGGCGTTTTGGTACGACATTTTACATCAGAAAGAATTTGTCAATATAACAGAATAACCATTGGCACAAAGGAGCAAATGGATATTATGCTTTATAAACTCAAAAATATTGTTAGAGGGTGAAATGATGAGAAAAAGTGAAATAATCAGAAAAACTGCCGAAACTGATATTAAGCTGTTGCTTAATCTTGATGGTACAGGAAAAAGCGTAATAGATACAAAATGCGGTTTTTTGGACCACATGCTTACACTTTTTGCAAAGCATGGCAGATTTGACCTTGAGGTTAGATGCGACGGTGATGTAAATGTGGACTATCACCACACCGTTGAGGATATAGGAATATGCCTTGGTAAAGCTTTTGCAGATGCCTTGGGAGATATGAGGGGAATTAGTCGTTACGGGGATATTATGCATCCTATGGATGGGGCTTTGATTGCTTGTGCAGTTGATATTTCAGGAAGAGATTATCTTGGATATGACGTGAATATTCCGTCAGCCAAGGTGGGGGATTTTGATACAGAGCTTGTTGCGGAATTTATGTTTGGCTTTGTGAGAAATGCAAATATTACATTGCACTTTAAACAGATGGCTGGTAATAATTCACACCACATAATTGAGGGAATGTACAAGGCTTTGGGCAGAACTATGGCAAAGGCTGTAAAGATAGATGAGGATTATAAAAATGAAATACCGTCCACCAAGGGAGTGTTATAATGATAGCGATAGTTGATTATGGCGTTGGGAATATATTTTCGCTATACAGTTCATTTAAATACATTGGTGCAGAGGTTGTGCTGACATCTGATCCTGATGAAATTAAAAGGGCGGATAAAATTATTCTTCCCGGTGTGGGTGCTTTTGCAGATGCAGCAAAAAAGCTTCGTGACAGCGGACTTGCAGACGTGGTAGTTGATGAAGTTAAAAATGGCAAGCCACTTTTGGGTATATGCCTTGGTATGCAAATGCTTTTTGAACGCAGCTTTGAATACGGTGAGCACAAAGGTTTAGGGCTTATAAAAGGTGATATAGTGCCAATGGAGGGTGTTGTGCCAAAAAATTATAAGATTCCCCATATTGGATGGAATGGCATACATTTTCCAAAAGATAAACCAAAAAATGACCTCTTTAAGTATGTTGAGGAGAATGAATGTGTATATTTTGTGCATTCATATTATGGTACAAGGTGCGATGATTCTCTTATTGCTTCTACTGAATATGGGGCAGAACTTACCGCTGCGGTTGCATATATAAATGTTTATGGGGTACAGTTTCACCCTGAAAAAAGCGGTGAAGTTGGAATGAAAATATTAAAGGCATTTTGTGAAATGGAGTAAGGGTATGAATATTTTTCCGGCGATAGATTTAAAAGACAAAAATGTAGTGCGTCTTTTGCGTGGTGACTACAATAATATGACAGTTTATGGGGATAATCCCTTGCAGGTTGCTAAAGAATTTGAAAAGGCGGGTGCAGAATATTTGCACATTGTTGACCTTGATGGTGCAAAGGATGGAAATAATCCCAATTATGATATTGTAAAGGAAATTGCAGATAACACAAACCTTAAAATTGAGGTAGGCGGAGGTATCCGTACGGAGGATGTTATCAAAAAATACATTGATGCAGGTGTTATGAGAGTAATACTTGGAACTATTGCAATTAAAAATCCTGAGTTTGCTACGGATATGATAAAAAAATATGGAGACAAAATTGCGGTTGGCGTAGATATTTCGGATGGAATGGTTGCAATTCACGGATGGACAGAAATTTCAAAAATTTCCTGTGATGAAATGTTTGAAAAGCTTGAAAGTGACGGTGTAAAAACAGTTATTTGCACAGATATTTCAAAAGACGGTGCTATGCAGGGTACTAATCTTGAGCTTTATAAATACCTTTCCGAAAAATACAGTATGGACATTGTTGCATCAGGTGGAGTATCTTCAATAGAGGATGTAAAAGCTTTGGCAGATATGAACATATATGGTGCAATACTTGGTAAGGCAATATATACTGATGCTATAGATTTAAAGGAAGCAATAGAGGTGGCAAAATGATTACAAAGAGAATTATTCCATGCCTCGACGTTAAGGACGGAAGAGTTGTAAAGGGTGTAAATTTTTTGGGGCTTGCTGATGTTTCATCCCCTGTGAAGCTTGCGGAATTTTACAGCCAATGCGGTGCAGACGAGCTTGTGTTTTACGATATAACCGCATCCTTTGAAGGCAGAAAATTATTTACTGACATATTAACGGAGGTTGCAGGTAAAATATTTATACCTCTTACTGTTGGAGGTGGTATTAACACCCTTGATGATTTTGACCGTGTTTTAAAGTGCGGAGCTGACAAGGTTTCTGTAAATTCGGGTGCAATTAAAAATCCGGGATTAATTTATGAGGCTGCACAAAAATATGGTAATCAATGTGTTGTTCTGTCAGTTGACGTAAAGCGTGTTGACGGTAAGTTTTGCGTATTTGCAAAGGGTGGCAGAGAAAATACGGGCATCGATGCCATAGAATGGATTAAACAGGGTGAGAAAAACGGCGCAGGAAGTCGGAGGGCCAAGCGGTCTTAGGAAGACAAAAGCTC
>JAZSKK010000063.1:0-4013 GCA_045534795.1 Clostridia bacterium
TACAGATAATAAACCTTCAAATGACCAACCTATACGCAGAACAGTTCATGATGGTAAAAAGAAAACAAAGAAAAAGGAAGATAGCGGAAGTGTTAAAAAAGCAGTTTTGCTGGCCATCGTTACTGCATTTGCTATTTTAGGCATATTTACGTTGTTGGCTGTGACATTACTTGGTGGTTGCAGCAAGGAAATAGAGGTTCCTAACCTTGTGGGTAAGGAATATCAGGCGGTTATAGAAGAATATGACGGTAAGGATTTTACAATTACAGTTGAACAGTATGTGGAAAACGATAAATATGACCCTGGTGTAATTGTTGAACAATCACCTGCAGGGGGAAGAAAGACAAAAAGTCTTAAGGAAATTAAAGTAAAGGTTTCACGGGACAGTGACAGCTTTGTTATGAGTGATTTTACAAACAGCTCCGTTGAGGATATGAAAAAGTTCCTTAAGGATGAAATAAAGGAATATGAGCTTTCATTTGATGTAGTAGAGGAAGAAAGCCTTGATGTTGAAAAGGGTAAGATAACAAGGACATATCCACCTGTGGGAAGCAGGATTAAAAAAGGAGATACCATCACAATTTATATAAGCAAGGGTGGACTTAAAATGCCTGACCTTACAGGCTTAAAGCTTGACGACGCAAGAGAAGTGTTAACTTCAATGAAGCTTGAGGTCGGAGATATAACACCTTCAGATGCTGATGGAAATAGTGTTGTTATATGGCAGAGCATTAACCCTGATGATGAGGTTAATATTGGTGATAAGATTGATTTGGAGCTCAGAAAAACTTCAGATTCATCAGGTAGCGGTGTTGTAACCTCTAAAAACATAACAGTTCTTGTTCCTCAGGATAGCGACACTACAAAAATACGTGTTGTTCAGGACGGAAAGGTTATTCACAATCAGGTTCACAGCAAGTCAGAGGGTAGTGTTGATATTACCGTAACAGGTTCGGGTACATCACAAATTGAAATTTATTATAATGGAACTTTTAAAAATTCATTGACGGTGGAACTATGATAGATGGAGTAATAGTAAAAGGTATAGGCGGTTTTTATTATGTATCGACGGAAAAGGGGACTGCAGAATGTCGTGCACGAGGCAAATTCCGTAAACAGGGTATAAAGCCTATGGTTGGAGACAGAGTAAAAATCACCTTGGTTGATGAAAATACTATGGAGGGTGCTGTTGAGGAAATTGTGGAACGTAAAAATTTTCTCATCAGGCCGCCTGTTGCCAATATTGAGTGTATAGTTATTGTTGTGGCAGCAACAAAGCCTCAGCCTGATTATTTTATGGTTGACAAATTGATTTTGTGTGCAGAAACAAAGGGCATTGAGGTTATAATTGCTGTTAATAAAACAGATTTGCAATCCGCAGACGAAATAAAGGAAGTATATACTGGTGCAGGTTATGATGTAATTTCCCTTTGTGCAAAAACGGGGCAAGGGGTAGATGAATTAAAGAGTAAAATAAAAGGGAAAATAACTGCCTTTGCGGGTAATAGCGGCGTGGGGAAATCAAGCCTTTTAAATCATTTCGGACTTTCACTTGATGTAGGTGATGTAAGTAAAATAGAACGAGGCAAACACACCACCAGACATGTGGAGCTTTTTGAGGTTCAGCAGGGAAGTTATGTTATGGATACACCTGGCTTTAGTATTTTGGAAATTACAGATGTTGATGCACAGGATGTCAAAAAATATTTCAGGGAAATGTTAAAATATGAAGGCAAATGCCGTTTTGCAGATTGTAATCATTTTGGTACCAAACCAAAAGACTGTGCAGTTGCAGAGGCCTTGGGGAAAAATGAAATTTCAACCGTAAGGTTTGAAAGCTATAGACAATTATATGAATCATTAAAGGAGATAAAAAAATGGGAAAAATAAAAATTTCACCTTCATTATTGTCTGTTGACGTAGGCAATATAAAAAGGGATGTAGATAAGCTTAAAGATGTTGTAGATTATTATCATATTGACGTTATGGATGGTCATTTTGTACCTAATCTTGGTTTTGGTGTATTTATGGTTAAGGGTATTAAAAAGTTTTCCGAAATACCTTTGGACGTGCATCTTATGATAGAAAAGCCAAGCAAGTATATTGATGCATTTATTGATGCAGGGGCAGATATTTTAACTGTACATGTAGAGGCGGATGATGACATTTTGGGTTGTCTTAAAAAGATTAAGGAAAAGGGTATTAAAAGCGGCCTTGCCCTTAATCCTGATACTGACCCTGAAAGGTTAAGACCTTATCTTGAATATACGGATATGGTGCTTCAAATGACTGTTTTCCCCGGATTTGGCGGACAGAGTATGGTGGAAGAGGCTATTAAAAATCTTTCCGTAATACGCGGTATGATTGGCGATAAGGAACTTGAAGTAGATGGTGGTATTACTGCCGAAAACGTACATATTCTCACAAAAGAGGGTGCTGACGTTATTGTAAGTGGTTCAGGAATATTTAAGTATGACGATATTGCAGAAGCGTCATGCAACTTACGTGAGAATGCAGTCGGAGGACAAGGATGAGTAAAAGAGCCTTTATATACACAGCAGGAAGTTATTCCGTAGAAGATATAAAGCTGTATAAAAGAATAAAAACAAGTGAAGAGGATATTATTATCTGTGCTGACGGCGGATATGATGCTTTGATATATACAAGTATTGTGCCTGATGTGGTGATAGGCGATTTTGATTCACTAAAATCCAGTGTACCTAAAGAAATAGAGGTTGTAAAATATCCCACAGATAAAGATAAGACAGACCTTGAAATATGTATTGATTATGCCTTGGAAAGAGGTTGTGATACAATATTTATGTTAGGTGCATTAGGTGGAAGAATAGATCATACAATCGGCTCACTTTGTGCTATGAAGTATGTGCTGGAACGTGGTGCATCGCCTATGATATTAAACGGCAAATCAAGGATATATCTTATTGATAATGAAATACAAATTTCAAGGGATAACTTTGATTATGTATCATTAATTCCCTGTACCGATAAGGTTACGGGGATAACCACAACAGGTCTTAAATATGAGCTTAATAATGACGAGCTTTTAAAGAGCAACAGCCTTGGTATTAGTAATGAATTTTATGGCAATACGGCGACAGTAAAAATTGAAAATGGTCTTTTGTATGTCATCTGTACAGAAGAGTAACACAAAAGGCACCCCACTCATATAGTGTAGTAGAGGAGGGGTGCCTTTGATTTTTTCCTGCCTGATGATAGCCTGCATAATTGCCGCATTCAGTTTGGGGGTGCTTTTTGCTTTGGCACTGCCCACGTGGTTTATAGTAATTTTGCAATCGTTGTTTATTCTGATGCTTGCAGGTTTTATAATAAAACCAAGGCGTCGTTAAATTAAAGGAGGGTTTTTTATGAAAATTGTAGTGTTCCGTATGCCTAAAATGTTCAGGGGATTTTTTAAAAGGATTTTAAAAATGAATTAAAGGAATACATAAAAACCGCAAGAATTAACTTGCGGTTTTGTATTTTATCTGCTGATTCATTCAGTACATCTTCAAAGCTTGTACCTTCGTAGGCATCAATTTTCATTATACATTGAATTTAATAACCATATATCCCGATAAGGATTGCCCAGGAAAGATAAAATATCACCTTGAAAATCGTATTTAATATAACAACAGACCCCACAAATACCGATATCTTATTTTCAAAACGGACATTAGATATAGTAAATAATCCTACTGATAAATATATTACTATATCTATAAATCCGCTAATTACGAAGGCGTATGGTTTATTTGCAATGTTTTCTAAAAAAGTCCAACAGGAATATACATAATAATTATGAAAAACATAGGGTTAGTGTCAATAATATTGCACCAGTTAGATATACAATTAAATATTTAAGCTTTTTTATGCTAATCATCCTTTCTTTTTTATGTTATCATATACTGTCCATATACAAGTTAATCGCGTTCTTATCCATCTTCTGTCCACTGCTCATATTGCCAAAGTATGCAAATCTGTCATCCATATTA
>JAZSKK010000179.1:0-5951 GCA_045534795.1 Clostridia bacterium
GATTTCGAGTCAGCCCCGTTATGACCACTTCGATACCTGTCCGTGTATATAGCAGATAGATTATATCATAATTTAAAATGATATGCAAGTTGCATTTTCCTCCCGAGAGAGACAGCTTGATTATTTAAGAAAATTCATAAATATAGAAATAGGAGCTATACGCAAAATCATTGCGATAGCTCCTTAAAATGCCCATCAGCAAAGGGAAGAAATTATATAGTCAAACTTCCGTTTGCATCCTCCACATATAATAGAATTTCTTCCTCGTGCCCTGTCAAGGTGTTAACATATATCAGGTAGGTTTTGTTGTTTGACGTTGCCATTATTTCATAGCACCAACATTCCGTGCCGTTATCACGCGGAATACACGCCATATTTACTTGTTTTATTTGCAATCGGCTGTTTAGGTTGGCTGTTACATTTTCTTCAGACAATACAGGTTGGGGGATAGTGCGTTCCTTGTGATTAAAAAGGTATCCGTTAGACTCAAAACCGCATATTGCACCATCGTTTAACGATACCTTTACTTTTATAAGGTCTGAATATATTGTATAGTCACCAATAGTATATGCAAAGGCAAAATTAACTATATTCCCCTCTAAAGTATAGCCTGTCTGCTTCATATTTGTGTAGTTGTTTTTTTGCAGAAAAGCTGATGCAATTACAGAAGCATCATCGATAGAGATTTTTGGATTTTTTACCGTAACACTATTGGTAAGCATTATCACCATACCGCCGTTTTTAGATATTTCTATACAAACATCGTTGTCTATGGATGAGAACATATAGCTTGGAATATTGCCGTTGGATTCCCCTGAGTATTCAAGCTTAAGACCTGTAAATTTTTCTGCAATGGCAAGGGCATCCTCCTGCCCTATTTCGGGCTGTCTTAATATTTCAGACCTGCGGTTTAGAATATGCTCTGCGAAGGGACCGTCATATATAATGGTGGGGTAATCTTCAAAGCTTTTTTCAATATTTCCCAGACTATCGTTGATGTTGGTTATTTTACTGTCGGAAAATGCGGATTTTACTTGTTTTGCAGAAAGGTCAAGGGTTCCATTAATAAATTGGTTTTCCATTTCCTTTAAATCGTTGTTAAGGGAGTCTGAATATTCCACAAGGATAGCTATTTGCGTGCGTTCCTCTTCGGTTATTGCTTCCCCATTCAATAATTTTTTGGTGAGAGAGTGTACATAGTCGCTTACCTGAGTTATGAAGGAGGATGTTTTGTCAAGCTCTGTTGAGCTTATGGGCAACTGCCCCAGGGCTGATTTTGCCAATGCTGTTTCTGACCACAGTTGTTCCGAAAGGTCTGCAAGCTGAAGGTAGTCATTTGTTATTAGTGCCTTATTTAAAATTATATCAATATTTCCTGCATAATCTACTAATTCAACAAATGCTCTTTGATATGAGTTTTCCATGTGTTGGCGATAGTTTTCACTTTTCCTGTATTGATAAATTGCCGTACCCGTTGCAATTACTGCAATAAGTGATACTGCTATTAACCCACGTTTTGTATTCAAAAAATCACTCCTTAGTCTATATTTAATCCTTCTCGGCTTATATTTACGTCTGCCGTTACCTTGTAATTTGCTTTTTCGTACAATCCCTGCCAGTCTTCCTTTTCCCAGCTTTTTGTTGTTGTATAATTCATTTTTGCAAGCTTGTAAAAGTCAAAAATATCTGCCCTGTATTGAATGGAGCATCTGTATAAAAATTCCGTAATATCACCTTCCAGCTTTTCTTTTGTCAGCTTTTGGATTTTGGCTTTGTCAACATTTTCCTCTGCCCATATTACATTTCCGTCAAGCTTTATTTTTATGGTGATGTATGGAGTTTTGTCGGACAAATCAATGCTGTACCTACAACTTTTTTTCTTTAAGCTGACTACGATATGGGTATTTATGGGGTAGTTGCCCTCGAAACTCTTTTCCTTTAAAATATGGTACAATAAAACCTCCTGCTCGTGGGTGGTGTCTGTTAATTTATAATCCCTTGTTATAATCATTCCTGTTGCCTTGTTGTTAAGTACAGGAATAACGTTTGAAATGATTTGTGTGTTGTAATTTTTTTGCATATCTTTAAGCTTTGTGTCAGGGGAATATTCTGTAAAATTCTGTTTGAATATGTTTTCGTAATATTCCGCGGGGTTTGCATCAAGGGGTATCTTCATACCTTTTAAATATTCTGACGCCTTGTTTTCGCACATCGCTATACGTGTGTTAGGATGGAAGTCGTTGGATTTTAGCATTGCGGTAATTTCATCTTCAATACCTTTTTTTAGCTTGTCCTTTGAAAACAAAACCAGCTTGATGTGAGAATAATCACATTTTTCTGATATTGTGGAATTAAGCTTATCCATAGCTATATATACGTTAGGTGCACTTATGGTTGTTGTAAGCAAGGGTGAATCCTCCGGGGTTTCACCCTCAAATGCGGAGGGCTTTACTATCTGGAAGGAATATGAATCTTCATCAAAGCCTACGGCAATTATAAAAGCAATGCGTGAAATTTCTTTGGAATCATAGCATCCGCTAAAGGCAAGGCAGATAATGACGGACAGTAGCACACATAAAATTTTTTTCATAGCTGTTTATCCTCCTTTGCTTTGACTGTAAGCAGTATCAAAAGAGGCAACAGCATACCTATAACCAACCTTGGAGTTGCAAAAAAGTCGGACCATTCAACAAGCTGATTTGTATTTTGCGGAATAAAGGATATGCCGAATGTAACAAGGGATATGACATACATATACGGACGGTAGCTCTTTGCATTAAATAACCTGCCCGTAAGCATAGATGTTACATATAGATACGTTGCACTTGTAATAAAATAACTTAGCATCCACCCTATTGTAAATATGGATTCCATTCTTGACAAAAAGCTTTGATAGCTTATATACTGAGATACCCTGTACACAGGTATAAAAAAGCTCCCTGATGCATTATAGGGTATTGTAAGGGTGTATATTGCCATAATAACTATAAGCATAACTGAGGATATTATAAGGGTTGGGACTGCTATTTTTTTATAGCTTGCCCTTTCCGATGCAAATGGCATTAAAAACATCAACAGTATAAAGTCTGCATAGTATGATGCAAGTACAAGAAGGTACATAAACATTCTGCTGCCGTTACCCATGATGGGGAACAGATTATAAAAATCAAAATTTGTGGTTGATGACAGTAATAGCAACAAAACCATAATCAGCGTAAAGGGAACTATAAAAGAATGTGCCCTTACGATGGCCTTTAACCCTGTATGTGAGCATATCAGTACGCCGGTCATATAGACAAGAGTTATAAAAAACAGCGGTGATTCAGGTAATATACTTATTTTAAGACTTTCCGCCACACTGCGTACAAAATACCCCTGATTACCGATAAAAAGGGCAATTGTAAGAATAACAAATGGTATTTTAAATATTTTTTTGTTAATCATATTTGAAATATCGTCTTTTTTATTTTTATACAGATATATTGTTGCTGTTGTGAAAATTAATCCCATAACAGCGGTGAATACGGCAAGCATTATACTTGCAGATGCCCCAAGTGCCGCAAATGCCGACGGATATACTAAAAATAATTTTGAAATAATTGAATTTGATATTACAAACACAAGCTCTGTATTGCTGAATTTTGTAGAAGTTTCCATTGTGTCACGCCCTTTAGCTTATTTCTATACTTTTAACAGGAGATTTTGTGCTGTTTGTACCCTTTGCCCATCTTCTCGGATTTTTAAAGGGAAATCTTTTCCATATAGGCTTTACAAACAACCTTCCGTAAGTGTTTTTGCTGTCCTCTGAAAATGGTGCAAGAAACGGTACGCCCAATGATTGACTGTTACACAGCATCCCAAGATGTATTACAAGCCCGAAGGTTATTCCCAAAAATCCGCATATTGCCCCAAGTAAAATGTAAATATATTTTAATATGCGGTATGCAAATGTAAGTGAATAGCTTGGTATGGTAAAGGAGCCTATGCCTGTGAGTGCAACAATTATAATAACTATAGGGCTTACAATATTTGCATCTATTGCTGCCTGACCGATAATAAGACCACCTATAATGCCCATTGCATTTCCGGCAGTTGATGGTATTCGTATGCTGGCCTCCCTTATTATTTCAAAGGCTATTTCAAATAATATAAGCTCTGTTATCAGCGTAAATGGTACGGAACGTCTTGAGGCAGAAATGGCAAAAAGCAGGTGAACAGGTATTGTTTCCTGATGAAAATTACATACTGCTACAAACACTGCAGGCAAAAGCAATGATATAAATAGTGCCAAAATACGCATAATTCTTACAAGGTTTGCGTAGGGAAATCTTAATGCCTTGTCTTCAGGTGTGTGTATAAGTTCAAAGGCATTTATGGGCATTATCAGTATAAAGGGCGTGCCGTCAAGTGCAATAACGGCCTTGCCCTCCATAAGTGCTGCGGCAGCACGGTCAGGTCTTTCAGTAGAAAGTATCTGAGGCGACGGAAAATAGCTGAAGTCTTCTATTAACTGCTCCAATTCCCCTGAATCCGTAATGTAGTCCGTATTTATTGCGTTTATACGTCGGCGAAGCTCTGTTACAATTTTGTTGTCTGCCTGACCCTTTATATACATAAGGTTACAGGGGGTTTGACTTTTTTTGCCTAACAAAAAACCTTCACATATTAATTTTTCCTGTCTTACAAGACGGCGTATCATGCCTGTATTTATACGTATCGTTTCTATAAATGCTTCCTGGGACCCACGTATTACACCCTCTGACACGGGTTCCGATACTCCTCGGCGTTCCCACCCCTTTACATCAAGGACAAAGCATGTGTCTATTGTATCTACAAATACCGCGCATCCGCCGTAATTAACCATACCCAGAACTTTCTCAAAAGTGTCAAATTCTTTTAACTGGTTTGAGGATAAAAGCTGTTCGGATATTGTTGTTTTCAGGTCATCATCGCCCTTTGGGGGTATAAGGTGTAAGGACTGCATTATAAAATCGTCTATACGGGTGCTTGTTACCATGCCCTCGTAATATACAAGAAATGCCCTGTATTTTTTATTGTCAAATATAATTGCAAATTCCCTTAAAATGGCGTCCATGCTAAGGGGTATTGACATTGCAATTTTAATGTTTTGTAAATTTTTTTCAATGCTTTTGGAAATTTTCATAGCACACCTCCATTTACCATATTATTTTCCTGTAATTGTAAAAATATGTATTGAATAATTTGCAAAAATGATATAAAATTATAATGAGGTGGTTTTATGAACACGCGTATTGAAAAAACAATGAAAAATCTTGAAAAGAATAACATCAATGCATATTTTGCAGAAACTGCAAAAGAGGTTATTCCTTTAATAGAAAAGCTTGTGGAAGAAGGCTCTGTCGTAGCAGTTGGTGGCTCTGTCACCTTGGCAGAAACAGGTGTTTTAGACCATCTTCGCAGTGGCAGGTATGAATTTATTGACCGTTACAGGGACGGTATTACTCCTGAAGAAATTGAGGAGGTTTTTAGAAAATCCTTCAGTGCAGATGCGTTTTTCTGTAGTTCTAACGCAGTAACGGAGGATGGCGAGCTTTATAATGTTGACGGTAATGCAAACAGAGTAGGAGCTATAGCCTTTGGTCCAAAAAAGGTTATAATGGTAGTGGGCGTTAATAAAATTGTTAAGAATATTGACGAGGCGGTAAAGCGTGTAAAGACAGTAGCAGCACCCAAGAATGCCCGCAGACTTAATTGCGAAACGTTTTGTAATTTAAAAGGATATTGTATGGATATGGAGGGCGGTATGGGTAAGGGATGTAATTCCCCTGCAAGAATTTGCAGACATTATCTTGTTTCCGCAACCCAAAAGAATAAGGGTAGAATTAATGTTATATTTGTAAATGAGGAACTTGGTTATTAAACTTGCAAAAAAACCTATATTGTGATAAACTAAAAAGGTTAATGACAGG
>JAZSKK010000085.1:0-6814 GCA_045534795.1 Clostridia bacterium
CAACTCCTTGGCTCACAGAACGACATGGCTACGATCCGACTTAAAAGACTTAACATTCCGGGTGTAGCTATTGTTGATACAAACTGTGACCCTGAAGAAGTTGATTACGTTATCCCAGGTAATGATGATGCTATCAGAGCAGTTAAATTGATTGTTGAATGTATTGCTAACGCTGTATTGGAAGCAAAACAGGGCGAATCAATGGCTGTTGTTGAAGATGACAAAGAGGTTGAAGCAGAAGACGCTGAATAATTTGTCATTTACTAAAATTTAAGATAAGGAGACTTTAAATATGAGTTTTACAGCTGCAGATGTTAAAAATTTGCGTGAAAAGACAGGTTGCGGTATGATGGACTGCAAAAAGGCTCTTACAGAAACTAACGGTGATTTTGACAAGGCTATGGATTTCCTAAGAGAAAAAGGTCTTGCTACTGCTGAAAAGAAGGCTGGCAGAATCGCTGCTGAAGGTATGGTTGACATACTTGTTGAAGGTAATGTAGGTGCTATGGTTGAGGTTAACTCTGAAACAGACTTCGTTGCTAAAAACGAAGAATTTCAGGCACTTGTTAAGAATATTGCTAAACAGGTTATCGTTGCAAATCCGGCTGATGTAGATGCATTGCTATCTTCTAACTTTGTTGATGATAACGCTGTGACAATTAAGGATATGCTTACAGAAAAAATCGCTAAGATTGGTGAAAATATGAATCTTAGAAGATTTGCTCGTTTCGACGGTAATGTAATAGGTTATATTCACATGGGCGGCAGAATAGGCGTTATGGTTAATGTTGAATGTGCTGACTTTGGCGAAGAAGCTAAAGAAGCTGCAAGAGACGTTGCTATGCATATCGCTGCTATGAATCCTGCTTATCTTGACGAAGCTTCAGTTCCTGCTGAAGATGTTGAAAAAGAAAAGCACTTTATTCTTGCTCAGATGAAGGAAGACCCTAAGAATGCTAACAAGCCTGAAAACATTTTGGAAAAGATGCTTACAGGTAAAATCAACAAATTCTTTGAACAGAACTGCTTGACAAAACAGGCATTTGTTAAGGACGACAGCGTATCTGTTGAAAAGTTCCTTGCTTCTAAGGGCGTTAAGTTGGTGGACTTTGTTCGCTTTGAAAAAGGTGAAGGTTTGGAAAAGAAAGCTGACGATTTCGCTGCAGAAGTTGCAAGCATGATGAAATAATTAAATTATAAAATTAAGACGGAACATTATGTTCCGTCTTTTTTTGCAAAATAAGGGGGTGTGCATTTTGTTACACACCCCTTTAATATTATAGTTTGTTTCTCTGGATTTTACCACTTACTGTTTTAGGCAGGCTTTCTCTGAATTCAACTATTCGCGGATATTTGTAAGGAGCAGTTTTGTCTTTTACATAATCCTGAATTTCTTTTTTAAGTTCATCGCTTGGTACAGTGCCGTTTACAAGAACAATGCTTGCCTTAACTATCTGACCTCTTACTTCATCAGGAACAGCAGAAACGCCGCATTCCAAAACGTAAGGAAGTTCCATTATAACACTTTCAATTTCAAAAGGTCCTATGCGATAGCCTGATGATTTAATAACGTCATCAACTCGTCCCACGTACCAATAATAACCGTCTTCGTCACACCATGCAACGTCGCCTGTGTGATAATAACCGTCGTGCCATACCTCGTCTGTTTTTTCCTGAGCACCGTAGTAGCCTGTGAACAACCCGCAAGGTGCACCATCCTTGACATTAATAACAATTTCGCCTGATTCACTTGTTTTAACCTGATTACCATCTGCATCATGAAGTTCAACCTTGTAAATCGGAGCAGGTTTACCCATAGCACCAATTTTATGAGGCTTACCGACAAGATTACCAATAATCATTGTACTTTCAGTCTGACCAAAGCCTTCCTTAATCTGTAGGCCTGTTGCCTTTTCGAATTGACGGTAAACTTCAGGGTTCAAAGCTTCACCTGCAGTAGTCATATGTCGTACTGATGAAAAATCATAATTTGAAATATCCTGTTTAACCATCATACGCAACATAGTAGGTGGTGCACAGAATGTAGTTATTCTGTGTTTAGCAAACATTGGTAAAATTTCCGCCGCATCAAATCTATCAAAGTCATAAACAAATGTTGCCGCCTCACACAACCATTGTCCGTAAAGCTTACCCCACA
Source organism: Clostridia bacterium (assembly GCA_045534795.1). Classification (GTDB taxonomy): domain Bacteria; phylum Bacillota; class Clostridia; order Monoglobales; family Firm-18; genus CAZNKU01. The sequence continues at coordinate 2,159 of JAZSKK010000085.1, forward strand.
TTGCCTTTGCCCAACCTGTATCGGAAATTGTAAAGTGAAGTCCGTCAGGGTCAACGTTGTGCCAATATTTTGCAGTGTGGAAGTGACCAAGAGGATATTTATAATTGTGTGTAGCAATTTTTGGGTATCCTGATGTACCTGATGTGAAGTACATAAGCATTGTATCGTTGCCGCAAGGAGAATTTTCAGTACGTTCAAAGTGTGAACTGAAGCGCTTGTATTCTTCATCAAAATTTCTCCAGCCATCTCTTGTGCCGCCAACCATCATTTTATTGATAAGGGAAGGACATTTTTCCGCCGCAATATCAACCTGACGCGCAACGTCGCCATCTGCAGTACATACAATAGCGCTAACTCCTGCGGAATCAAATCTGTATTCAAGGTCATGTTCCTGTAGCTGGTCAACAGCAGGAATTGCAATAGCACCAAGTTTGTTAAGACCAAGCATAGCAATCCAGAATTGATAATGACGTTTAAGGATAAGCATTACCCTGTCACCCTTTTTAATACCAAGTGATGCAAAATAGTTTGCACATTGGCTTGACATCTTTCTCATATCAGTAAATGTAAAGCGTCTTTCTGTCTTATCCTTTGCAATATGAAGCATTGCAAGCTTTTCAGGCTCACGTCTTGAGAGTTCATCTACAAGGTCAAAGGCAAAGTTAAATTTATCCTCATTTTTAAATGTGATGGATATGGGAGTACCGTTATCGTCTTCAACTGTATCTATAAAGTTGTGATAAATTCTGTCCTTTGTATCCCTGTGTATTGAACCGATTATCTGTTCAGTAGGCACAATGTCAGAGGACATACCTTCAGCAGCATCTACATCATCTCTTAAAACGATAGCATAGAATTTACAATCGCTGCCGTTAACTGCAATCATACCATGTGGGGTATCACTGTTGTAGTAAATACTGTCTCCGGGGCCAAGAACCTCTTTGTGCTCGCCAATTTGCACCATAAGATGCCCTTCTATAACGATGTCACATTCCTGACCTGCATGTGTTGTAAGCTCAATATCCTTGTTTTGTGCATTCTCATCGTAAGCACTTACAACATAAAGGGGTTCAGCAATACGGTTTTTAAAGGCATAAGCAAGGTTGTGATAAACCATACCATGTGCTTTTGCAATTTGCTGACCTGCACCTGCACGTGTTACAGTATATGATTTCAAATTAGGGCTGAAGCCTTCAATAATATCTGTTACGTTTACACGTAGGGCAGTCGCACAACGGTATATAAATGCAAAGTTAAGGTCAGATTCGCCATTTTCGCATTTAATATATTCGTCCACTGAAACACCTGTTTTTTCCGCCATTTCCTGCGGTGTGTAGTTTTCAATTTCGCGAAGTTCACGGATACGCTCCGCCATTTCTTTGATTTTCAAGTTAATGTCTCTTGAATTTTCCATTTTTACAACTCCTTTTTTCAAGGCAAAAAAAATCTCGCCTCAAAGTATAATGCGTTCCTTTGAGACGAGTGTAAAATCACCCGCGGTACCACTCAAATTGCGATTTTAAAATCGCCACTCTCAGGGTCCAACAACCCATATGCATTAACGCAGCAATCACGAGGAAGTTCTACTTGCCAAAGCGTTCTTCTTCCCGGCTCAGAAGCTACAAACATAACCAATCCCCTATGGCTCGCACCAAACGCCACTTCTCTCAAAGGTTCATAGGATATGCACTCTCCGTCAAGGCCTTTTATTTAGGTGTATTATAACACATGAATTTATATATGTCAAGCATTTAAAATTCCTGAAATATATAAACATAGCAGTTTCGCATAAAAAAACGACAACTTTCATTATCGAAAATTGTCGTTTCTTAATGGCTTTCGGCTACATAATAGATGCAGTATGTTTTGGCGATATACTCGCTCTCGCTCGTGCGATATATTTGCTTCGCAAATTCGATATAATCTCACTTTGTTCGATTGCGATATGATATAAATTCCTTTTCTCGTCCCGAAGGGACATATCGCATTACGAAGTAATATATCGCACCGAAGGTATATCGCAAATTCCGTCAGGAATTTATATCGATGAAAAAAAGACAGATTTCAAAAAATCTGTCTTTTTTTCTGGTTGCCGGACTAGGATTCGAACCCAGACAAACAGAGTCAGAGTCTGTCGTGCTACCTTTACACAATCCGGCATCAACAAAAAATATTATACCACCGCATTTTTTATTTGTCAATAGAAAAATTATATTTTTGCCGAATGTATTTGTAAAATTATTATTAATCTGTATATAGTATTCTTGACAAAATACGTAAAATTATTATACAATGATATAAATAATATGATAAAAGGAGAAGTATTGCATTATGGCAGCAGGGCATAGACGACGTGTTATAAATAAAGTTTTTGAAAACGGCATAGAAACGTTGTTGGAACACGAATTTTTAGAGCTTTGCCTTTTTGCAGTATATAAACGGTGCGATACTAACCCTCTTGCACACGCACTGCTTAATAAATTTGGCAATCTTGAGGCGGTATGCAATGCGTCGGTGGAGGAGCTTTTGTCCGTGGAAGGTATAGGACCTGCCGCAGCGGAGTATATAAAGCTTATACCGCATATTACCAAAGGCTACTCGATGCACACCTCTATACGGAATAAGAAAAAATTCATTACAAGAGAAAGTATGTACGAAAGATGTGTGGCTCTTTTAAAGGGCAATCCAAATGAGGTTGCGTATGTACTTTGTTTTGATAATATGCGTCATCTTATAAAAGAAGTGAAAATTGCAGAGGGTAGTCCGGGTGCAGTTATGATAGACCCAAGAAGGGTTATGGATGCAATAGCATATACATCAACCACAGGCATTATGATTTGTCATAATCATCCATCAGGAGTACGTTCACCCTCTCAGCAGGATTTTCTGACAACGAGTAATATAAAAAGACTTGTAAATTCAATAGGTATAGAGCTTATCGACCATATAGTTGTGGTGGATGATGACTATGTTTCCTGTGTAGTGGTGGAATAGTTTGCGTTTTGTATGCCTATATAAAGCGCATAGTGTAATTTGCAGACAGAAAGGTTGTGGATTATAATATGAATGATAAAAAAATACACAAAACAAGTATCGGCGGACAGGCGGTTATGGAAGGTGTTATGATGCGTGGGCCAAAGGAAATTGCAATAGCAGTCCGTAAGCCTGATAAGGAAATTATAATTGAAAAAAGACCCATTTCCTCTATACTGCAAAAGAGCAAAATTTTAAAATTGCCAGTAATCAGAGGATGTATATCATTTTTTGAAAGTATGATAACAGGCTTAAAGGCGTTGATGTTTTCTGCTGAATTTTATGATATAGAGGGTGAAGAATATACCGAAAGTAAGTTTGATAAGTGGCTTGAGGAAAAATTAGGGGACAAAATCAAGGACGTTGTAATATACTTTTCTGTTATACTTTCGCTTATTTTTTCAATAGTGTTGTTTTTTATGCTTCCCAATTTTATAGCCGAGCTGATTGTGAAACTTACCTCTATACAGGTAGATGGTACTGCACATACCTTAATAGAGGGTGCTGTGCGTATGACTATATTTTTAGCATATATTCTGCTGGTATCACGGATGAAGGATATACAACGTGTGTTTATGTACCATGGTGCAGAGCACAAGACTATCCATACCTACGAACGTGGTGCGGAGCTTACTATTGAAAATGCACGTGAAAGTTCAAGATTACACCCAAGATGTGGTACAAGCTTTTTGATTTTTGTTATGATAGTTAGTGTTATAGTTTTTTTGGTTATCCCCAAAGGGTTGGTTTGGTGGCAAAGGGCATTGTTTAAAATTTTACTTTTGCCTGTTGTAGCAGGGTTATCCTATGAAATTATAAAATTTGCAGGCAGACATGAAAACTGGTTTACAAGACTGATTTCAAAACCAGGTATGTGGCTGCAATATATTACTACAAAAGAGCCTGATGATTCTCAGCTTGAGGTGGCAATAGCTTCACTCAAGGCAGTTCTTACAGATAACAAAGAGGATGACAAGTGGTAAGATGAAGATAAATAATGTTTTAAAAAATACTGCCGAAAGATTAAAAATAGCAGGAATTGATACGGCTAATCTTGATGCAAGACTTTTGCTTTGTGATTTTCTTAAAAAGGATAAATTGTATCTTGTGGTTAATTCTGAAAAAGAAATAGAAATTGACGAAGACTTTGAACAATTAGTCGCACGACGTGAAAAACATGAGCCTATGCAGTATATTTTAGGAAAGTCTGAATTTTATGGGTTGGATTTTAAGGTCAATAAAAATGTACTCATCCCTCGTCCTGATACGGAAATATTGGTGGAAAGAGTAATAGATTTTATAAAGGATAATTCATACACTCTGTTAGACATAGGTACGGGCAGCGGTTGTATCCCCATAAGTATTCTTGCAAATTGTCCTAATGCAAAGGCATATACTGCAGATATTTCTGCAGACGCCATAGGGGTTGCAAGGGAAAATGCAGAGCTTAATAATGTTGGGAATAAAATCACCTTTCTTAACATTGATATATTAAATGATTTTCCTGATTTTGCGGTAGATTGTATAGTATCCAATCCTCCTTATATTGAAGAGGATGTAATACCAACTCTTATGGAGGACGTAAGGTGCTATGAACCAAACATTGCCCTTAATGGAGGGGCT